>JANPKR010000047.1:0-3087 GCA_031426175.1 Hydrogenophaga sp.
CGAGAGGCGCACATGCCCGTCGGCCATCTGCACGGCCAGGATTCTGGCCAGCAGGCTGGCGTTGTCGGACGGGGCCAGCGGAAACAGCGGCTCCAGCTGGATGCCCGCACGGCCCACCGCCAACATGCGGGTGGCGCCCACCGGCCGTGCGGTGTTGTCAAACACGACCCGGGGTGAGGGTCCGATCGACCCTTGAAAACCCACCCGGCTCCAGAACAGCGGAGGTGTTTCCTCGCGCAGCGCATTGGGGTCTGTCCACATCCGGTTCCAGACGTTGTTGATGAAGGACTCCCCCACCTGGGCGGCGGGACCGGAGAACCGGAACGACACATCGCTCACGGGTGCGAACTGGGTGTAGTCGTCCGACCAGTAGTTGTGTCCGCCCGAAATGACCCGCTGCCCATCCACGATCAACAGCTTGGCGTGGTTCCAGCTCGTGGCCCAGGTTTGCATGGCCGCCACGTGCACGCTGATGCGGCGCTCCACGGGGAGGCCCAGGCTGCGGATGAAATCGTCGATGGCCAGCACCGGATCGAGCAGCGGCTGGATGGGAAAGTAGAACCCTGCCGTGATGCGCACGCGAAGCTCGGGCGCCTGCGAACGCAAGAGGCCGTTGCGGATCGCCGTGAAAAACCGACCGCTGGGGAAAGGGTAGAGCACCGAGATGTCGACCGTCGATGTCGCCGTGGCAATGAGATCTTCGATGGCGGTGGTCAGGTTGACGGCCGCGGGAACGTAGTCGAACACCGCCGGGTTGTGACCCCAGAGCTGGGGGGTGTCGAGCTGTTGCTCGATGAGGTTCCCGTCGGTGATGGCGTAGAACCGGCCCTCACCCTGGGTGCCCGCTGCGCGCAGGGCCTGATAAATCGCGTCGATGGACAACATGGGTTTTCTCCTGGGAGGTGCCGCCTGAGCTGGGTCTGGCAGCGGTCAAAGAAGGGTGTGCCGGTGAGACCGGCCACCTCAATCGATCAGGCCTGCTCCGTCATGGAACGGGTAAGGCCCGGCAAATTCGCCCGACGCCGCCAGGTGGGTCACCAGGCGCTCGCCGTCCCACGCGTGAACCCGGAATCCAGGCGGCTCCAACATCCAGGCCGACGGTGCGTTGGCGTCGAGATCGAGCGCGACCTGGTGGGCGGGCGCGGGCGAGGTCGAAGCGATCGTTCCACCAAAACGCACGTCGATCGCCCGGTGCAGGTGGCCGCAGATGACGCGCTCCACGTTGGGGAAACGGGCCACCAGTGCCTCCAGCGCATCGGCACCTTCCAGCAATCCAATCTGGTCCATGTGGCCGATGAGCGTGCGAAAGGGCGGATGGTGCATGGCAATGACCACCGGCTCGCTGCAACTCGCCTCCAACCGGGTTTCCAGCCAGGCCAGCCGCTCTTCGCACAGCGCGCCGTGGCTCTGACCTGGCACGCAGGTGTCGATCGCCAGCAGGCGCAGACCACCCACGTTCACGCAGTACTGGATGAAGCCACCCTGGCCGAGATAGGTGTGGGTCGGGAAGCTGCGGCGCAACTGGTCGCGCTCGTCGTGGTTGCCCGGCATCAGGTACACCGGCATGCTCAGCGGCGCGAGCAGTTGTGCCAGATGCGCGTATTCCCCGGCACGTCCGAAGTCGCTGAGGTCGCCGGTGATCACGACCGCATCGGGGCGCTGGCGCAAACCCAGCACGGTCTGCACGGCGCGCTGGAGGTAGGGTGCCGTGTCGATGCGCCCATAAGCCAGACGCCCGGGCTCGCGGATATGCAGATCGGTCAGCTGCACAAGAAAGACCGGCTTCATGCGTTGGCCTCCTGGCAGGCCATGAGGTGCTGCGGCGCAATGCGGATGCCGATCTTGTCGCCGGTCTGGAACCGCGTGTCGCGGCTCACGTCGACCAGCAAGCCCGGTTGGTCGGCTGCGTGCAGGCGCAGTTGAACGCGGTCACCAAGAAAGATGCGTTGCTCAACCCGGGCTGTGCCCCAGCCTGGCTGCCCGGCTGCGCCGACCTCGATGTCTTCGGGACGCACCAGCAGGGTGGTGTGGTGGCGCCACTCCGGCGGGCAGGCCATGGCCGCACCCCCGAGTTCCACGATGCCCTGCTGGATGGAAACGGGCACCCGCTGCAGCCGGTTCACCCGCCCCAGGAATTCGGCCACGAAGGGATGGACGGGCGCGCGGTAGAGGTCTTCACCACGACCGATCTGCACGATCGCGCCAGCACGCATGACAGCGAGCCGGTCGGCGATGGCCATGGCCTCCTGCTGGTCGTGCGTGACGTGGATGGCGGTGATGTGCAGCCGGCGCAGCAGCTCGGCCAGCTCGTCGCGCAACGACTCCTTGAGCTTGGCATCGAGCGCGGCCAAGGGTTCGTCGAGCAGCAGCACGCGCGGCCGCACGGCCACGGCGCGCGCCAGGGCCACACGCTGGCGCTGCCCGCCCGACAACTCACCGGGGCGCTTGTTCTCCAGACCGTTCAGCCGCGTGAGTTCCACCAGTTCGCCGACTGCGCGTTTTTCCTCACTGGCTGCAACACCGCGAATGCGCAGACCGTAGCCGATGTTGGCCGCTACACTCATCTGCGGAAACAGTGCATAGCTCTGAAACACCATGCCCACACCGCGCTGCTCCACCGGGCGGTGCGTCACGTCCTGGTCGCCAAAGCGGATGCGCCCGCCTTCGTCAAGCGTTTCCAGGCCAGCGATCAAACGCAGCAGCGTGGTCTTGCCGCAACCCGACGGGCCGAGCAGCGCGAGCACCTCGCCAGGCTCCACCTGCAAGCTGGTGGGCTGCAGACCGCGCGTGCCGTCGGTATAGGTCTTGGAGCAGTTGTCCACAAAGACCGGGATACGTTCAAGTTTCATGGCGCTTCTGAATGAAGTGTGCAAGGGACTGAAGGCCCCACAGCACGGGAAGGATGACGACGAAGAAGACCAGCGTGTAAGCCGATCCGATCTCCAGCCGCATGGAGGCGTAGCTGTCGGCCAGGCCCACCGGCAGCGTGCGGGTGAGCGGCGTGTGCAACATCCAGGTGAGGTTGAACTCGCCGACCGAGAGCGTGAACACCATCAGGCTGCCGGCCACGATGGCGGGAAACACCGC
>JANPKR010000048.1:0-2713 GCA_031426175.1 Hydrogenophaga sp.
TGCAGATACGACGCAACCCGCGTGGCCTGGATCAGGAAACAACGGCCGCCGTTGGTGACGAACAGATAGAGCTGGCCGCGCTGGCTGCGCCAGGCCAGCTGCACGCTGTTGAGCTTGCCGTTGTGGTCCAGGCCAAACCACGAACCGATTTGCAACTCAACCGCCCACGACCGCATGGCTTCATTGGGCTGGCTGCCACCCTGGTTGATCACCTCGATGTTGCTGGCGTCCACGCCGGTGATCATCTCGATGCTCTCGTTGTCCAGATCCAGATCGCCCAAGCCATTGGCGGGCAAATACTCTTCCAGATTGGCGAGACGGTCGGAGAGGTTGTCGAGCTGCTCCTGGGAGATGGCCTCGGTGCGCGACATGAAGGCATCGGCCAAGGTGTCGCTCACCGACTTGATGTGCTGGTCCTGCATGCCGGTGGTGAAACCGAGCATGCCCATGCCCTGACGCAAGCGCTGCAACAGGGCTGGCAATTGCTGGATCACGCGGGCGCGATCGTCGCGGTTGGGCTTGGCACTCGCCGCCCACAGAAGATCGGAGGCCACCTGCTTGAGCGCGCTGGTTTCTTCGTGCCGCAGACCGTACTTCACACTGGCCACGGCCAGCACGTCGACCCAGACCTTGAAGAGGAAGTCGCGCACCTCGTCGCGCACCGGCACGTCGTCGAGCAGCTTGCGCAACTCGATCGTGTACTGCACCGACAAGGTCTCCTTCTGCTCGACCTGCTGCGCCACGCTGACGAAGCGGCTGGCGCTGCCTTGTTCGCTGAGGTAGGTGGAGAGGAATTTCTGGAATTCGTCGAACACCAGCTGGAACACGCGTCGGCCGGTTTCAGGATACTGCTCGATGACCTGCACCACACGCTTGATCTCTGCTTCCAGCGCCGCCGAGCTTACGTTGGACTCGAAGCCCATCACGCACGATCCCATGCGGTCGATCAGGCGGCGGGCCGGGTGCTGCAAGGCGCTGAAGAATTCGGGCTCGGCCAGCGCCACGCGCAACACGGGGATCTGCAAGCGGGCGAACCACACGCGCACGCTGGGAGGAATACGCTCTTCGGCCAGGATGCTCTGGAACATGAGGGCCACCACCTCGATGGTGGCTTTTTCGGTCGGTGTGCTGGCGGCTTGCTTCAGTTCGGCCGTGCGCTGGCGCAGCACGACCGCCGCCCTTTCCACGTGCGTGGCGTCCATGTAGACGGCGCCGGGGCGGCTGTTGCCCGAGACGTAAAAGCCTGCGCCGGCGCTGTCGCCAGGCACCACCCGCTGCATGGCCTGCGCCAGACCGGGCGATGGCGGCAGGATCTGCGTGGCTTCGAAGTCGCCGCCAACCTTGTCGATCAGCATGCGCCGCAGTCGACCCACCACGCCCTGCGCCCGCATGCGGGCTCGCGCCAACGGCGAGGCGCTCGTCATCATGCGGGTTTCGTCCTGCACCCCCATGCTGGAGGAACCGGGCAGGCTGGGACGGCCCGCCTGACCGGAGCCACTGGAGTCGCTCTGAGCAGCACCCGAATTGCCGCCAGCGCCTTGTTCCATACGGCCGGCAGAGGCAGGCCGGAATCCGGCGGGACTGTCACCTGGGCGTGCCACACCTCCCGGGGGGACGCGTGCACCCACCGGACTGGACTGAGGCGCGGCCGGGGGACCTTCGGAACGTGAACCTGGTGCGCGCTTGACCAGCGCCTGCAGGTCGATCTCCTTCATCACGCCACTGGCCACCAGGAATTCGTTGGCCGCCTTGTAGGCGTCGTGCAGCTTGAGGGTCATCACAGGAGCAAGGGCGTCCTGCACCAGATTCCAGGCTTCGCGGCTCATCTCGGCTTCCAGCCACTGGTCCACCAGGATGCGGGCGGTCACGTCCGGCAACAGCACGTCTCCGCGCGACAGCTCCTGGCGCTTTTCCAGGTGCTGCACGCGCAAGCGCAGTTCGTTGAGTTCGGTGGAAGCCTTCTCCAACACCCGCATGGCCAGGCGTGAAGCCATGATCTGATCGTCTATGGCGCCCTCGGCCACGAGCTCAAGCGCTCCCGACAGGCTGATGGGCTGACCCGTGCTGGAGGTGCGCGGCAGCAAAGTGCGTTGCAGGGCCTTGCGGCTCTGGTTGAGCCAGGTCGTCTGGTGTTTCTGGAAAGCGGTCCAGGCGTCACGCCGGGCTTGCATGTCCCGCGCCGAGCCGGCCTGGTCGAGGATGGAAGTCAGCCGCGTGTCGCAGGCTTTGACCATTTCGGGAAGCGCACGACCCACATGAACCACGAAGAGTTCACGTGCCTGTTTGGCCAGGGAGGAGACGTGCTGATCGGGGGGCGACACAATGTTTTCAGTATGACACGAAAGATTTCAGCACCTCGGACTTGAGGTGCTCACCAAGGGTATGCCTGGCGCAGCGTTCGCGCTTAAACCACAGCACCCGCGTTCGGGTCGTCCGGATCGCCTTCGTTCTTGCCGCCGCTCGACTTGATCAGGTCTTCCCGCTTGATGCCCAGCCACATGGCCATGGCTGCGCCGACGAACACCGACGAGTAGATGCCGAAACAGATGCCGATGGTCAGGGCCAGCGCAAAGTAGAACAGCGTCGGGCCACCGAACAGCAGCATGGACAGCACCATGATCTGGGTGGATCCGTGCGTGATGATCGTGCGGCTGATGGTCGACGTGATTGCGTGGTCGATGATCTGTTGCGTGTTCATCTTGCGCTGCTTGCG
>JANPKR010000049.1:0-2064 GCA_031426175.1 Hydrogenophaga sp.
CAGTTTTTCCACGAAGCCCATGGCGCGTGAACTCAGCTCCACCCGCTCGCGTTCGTTCCAGGCCACGTTGCCGACCGCCGTCACCTCGGACACCAGCGAGCCTTCAACCACCGGCGCCGTGCGCAGCCCCAGGTTCTGCTGAATGCGCGGACTCACAGTGACGCTGCTGGCATCCGCCGCACCGCCGCCGGCGTAACGCGGCACCAGCATCATGTCCATGAAGGGTGATTTGGCCGGCGCATCGAAGTTCTTGCCCGGCACCATGGGGTCGTGGTAATTCAGGATGCGCCGCCCGGTGGCCGGGTCCATGTCGCCGGCCTTGAGCGATTCGCGGATGTGCCGGCGCGTGGCTTCTTCGCCCTGCGGGATGGTCCACAGGGAGGGGTCGTCACTGCTCGCTGCGCTGGTGCTTGTCACGGTCTGCGCGGTGGCTGGCGTGGTGTGGCCCATGCCCTGCTGCATGCCCAGCCACCAGGCGCCGCCGCCCACAGCAACGAGTGCGGCCACTGCGGCCAGTGCGATGAGGGAGGTTCTCTTGTTCATGGCTTCGCTCCAGCGGTGGTGACGGGGAAGAGGTATTCAAGCTGTGCCCACAGGCCAGCGGTTTCACGCTCCAGCGCCAGCCGCTCCAGAGCGAGGCTCAGCGCATCGCGGCGAGCCTGCAGCACGGCGCCCAGGCTTTCGCGCCCTCCCCGGTAAGCCGCCAGCGCGGCGTCCACACGCTGCGTGGCCAGCGGTTTGCGTTGGGCGTCCAGAAAGGCCAGGCGGTCCAGCCCGGCGCGCCAATCAAGCTGCCAGCGCTGCACCTGCACCAAACGCTCGCGCGTCTGCTCTTCTCGTTCAGCCTCCAACTCATTCATGCGGGCCAGGCGGGCAGCGAGTTCGCGCTGCTGGCGCTGCGGCTTGTCCCACTGCAGTGGCACCGACACGCCGATCGACACCATGTTCGAGAACTGCGAGCCGCGCTGGCTGAACATGAGTTCGACGCTCCAGTCGGGGTTGAGGTCCTGGCGGGCCACCTCGGCCTCGGACCGGGCCACAGCCTCCCGGGCCTGCAGGGCGACCAGGTCAGGCCATCGTTGCATCGACGTGATGTCCAGCGCCGCGCGATCGATGGGTGGTGGACCGGCCAACGGCTGATCGGGCGGCCCACCGGTGAAGCGTGCCAGCGTCAACCTTGCATTGGTGCGCTCGGCCCGCACGCCGATCAGGCCCTGCTCCAGTTGCGCCAGTGCGTCGCGCGCACCCAGCGCATCGGCTGTGGAACCACGGCCACCACGCAGGCCTGCCTCGGTGGTCTGCACCAGCACGCGGGCCTCGTTGATCTGGTCCTCCAGAACCTGCATCCGCCGCTCCTGCAGGTGTCTCTCCAGCCAGGCCTGCGCCACCTCGGTTTGCAGCAGGGACACCCGCTGAGCGCGCTCGCTCAGCGCTGCGTCGGCCTCGCGCTCGAAGCGTTCGCCCCGCGCACGTCGCTTCTCCGCGTTGGGCAGGGTCTGCATGAGTGCGATGGAACGCATGGTCATGAAATCGCGCGTGGTGCTGAAGCGATCTGGCCCGTCCACCGGCAGGTTGTCCAGCGACATGCGCAGCACGGGGTCGGGTCGCTGAGCGGCGGCCACCGCCATCTCGCGCGCACCTTGCGCGGCGGCGGTTGATGCGTCAAGGCTGCGCGAGCGCGCCACGGCCGCTTGCACCGCAGCGCTCAGGCTCAAGGGTTCATCGGCGGCGGCGGGTGTCAGCACCGACAGCAGGCCAGCGAAAGCCAGCGCAGCGCGTGCAAGAAAAAGCGAAGGGTGTTCCATGTCTGAGCTCCGGAGCAGGCACGCCCGGGCGCAAGAACCCTGGCAACGTGCGACAGCAGCGCCACCGGCGGGTGGGCTGCGCTGTGCGGGGAATCAGACGGAAGTGGGAGGGCGCCAGAGGCGCGATGTCGCGCCCGCTGGAAGGCTGCGCCAGGCGGGCTCTTCAGGGTCCTGGCTGACCGCGGTCTGGGCCAGCAGGGTGGGGAACGTGGGCAGGCCGGCAGAAGGAGCGACGCAGCTCTGGACGCTCTTGCAAGCC
>JANPKR010000050.1:0-3026 GCA_031426175.1 Hydrogenophaga sp.
GGCGCCGGCCGGCGCGCCGTCGGCCACCACCAGGTCGATCAGGCGCACACCGAGCTTGACGGCCACGTCGATGGCGGGCGAGGTGCTGGTCTGCTCGACGATCAGCGCCTTGGCGTTGAGGTCGGACAGGTAGAACTCGAACTCGTCGGCGCGGTAGGCCGGGTTCAGCGGTGCGCTGGTCACGCCGCTGGCACAGGCCATGTAGCAGGCAGCCATCTCGGGCCCGTTGTTGAGCACGATGGCCACCCGGTCGTTGCGCCCGATGCCCAGCTGGTTGAGGGTGTCGAGGGTGCGCTGGATCAGTGAGCGCAGCTCCCCGTGGCTGAGCGCTTGCCGGCCTGGGGCCGACAGTGCGGGAGACGCGTCGGCGCCCGCCGCGAGCAGGTCTTTCAAGGTGGTTGTCATGCGAATCCTCGGTATCGGGGGGTGTCAATCAGGAAGGTTTCGCAGGCGGCAACAGCTGCAAGACCAAAAAAATACGGACGGGAAATCCGGCCAGCAGACCGGGCTTCGCATCCGAGCAAAAAGTATGGCATTGCGAAGAAACCCCAAAACCTCGGGCTTTCCCTGACGCGGGCGGCCGCAATGCCTGATGCCGCCCACGAAGCCCGGCGCTCGTGCAAGATCGGGTCGCAAGCGTCCGGTGGCGGGCGAGACGAACCCAGGAGCGATCAATGAAGTGGCTGCGTTTCAGGCATCACGGCACCGCTGTTTTCGGTACCCTCGACGGGGACCGTGTGCACATCCACCACGGCGACATGTTCGGCACGCCGGTGGCCACCGGCGAGACCTTGCCGTTGGCCGAGCTGCAATGGCTGGCCCCGTGCACACCGGGCAAGGTCGTCGGTTTGTGGAACAACTTCCGCGCCGCCGCCGAGAAAAACGGCTGGGCCCAGCCGGCGGAGCCCCTGTATTTTCTGAAGTCGCCAGGAAGCGTCATCGGCCACCTGGAGCCGATCCCGGTACCGGCGAGCCATGACGGCCGCGTGGCCTTTGAGGGTGAACTGGCGGTGGTGATTGGCCGCCGGGCCCGCGCGGTGTCGGTGGCCGATGCGCCGGCACACATCTTTGGCCACTGCTGCGCCAACGATGTCACCGCGATCGAGCTGCTGAACCGCGACCCGACCTTTCCGCAATGGACACGGGCCAAAAGCTTCGACGGTTTCGGCGCACTGGGCCCGTTCATCGACACGGCCTTCGATCCCGCCGGCGCGCACTTGCGCACCCTGGTGGGCGGGCGCGAACGGCAGAACTACGCGCTGGCCGACATGTTCTTCAGCCCGGCCGAACTGGTCTCGCGCATCTCGCACGACATGACGCTGGAACCCGGCGACGTGATCCTGTGCGGCACGTCGCTGGGTGTGCTGCCGATGAAACCGGGCACCACCGTCGAGGTGGTCATCGAAGGCCTGGGAACGCTGAGCAACACCTACGGCTGAATGCCGAGGTGTTCGGTCAATGCAGCGTCAGCGGCCGTGACGTGGTCTTGACCCGCACCACCGCCGAACGCGGCTCGTAAGGGGCCGGGGTGGCGCCGCAAATGTCGGCCGCAATGGCCCGGGCTTGCCTGGCGATGGGTTCAATGAAGCGGCTGGGCTGGCCGTTGATGGCGATGCAGTCGCCCATGGCGTGGATGAGTGGGTTGCTCGTCTTGAGATTCGCAGCGTCCACGGCGATGCCGTTGTCCCACTTCAGGTCGGCGCTCTGCGCCAGGCGCGGTGGCGTGGCCAGGCCGGCGGCGGCGATCACCTGGTCGGCGGCGAAACGCTGGCCGCAGGTGGTGGTGATGCGGTAGCGGCCCGCCACCTGCTCCAGCTGTGCCACCTGCACGCCGCCCACGAAGCGGATGGCGAGGTCTTTCCACGCGTCGAGCAATTGACTGCCCGCACCCTCTGCGCTCCAGCGTGCGAGCGGCTCGGTCTGCACGTCCAGCAGCGTGATACGGTGGCCGCCCAGCGCAAGGTCGTTGGCGAGTTCGCTGCCGATCAGGCCGGCGCCGACGATGGCCACGTCTTTGGGTCCTGTCACGTCAACGTTGCCGAGTGCGGCGCGCAGCTTCTGGTACGCCGCGAGGTGGTTGATGCGCCAGCACATCGCCGCGGGCAGCGTGGCCGGCAACGCGGCTTGCGCGCCGTGGGCCAGCACCAGGCGCTCGTAGCGCAGCACGCCGCGCGTGGTGCGCAACTGGTTCGTATCAGTGCAGATGCGCACGGCGTGGGTGTGGCTGA
This sequence comes from Hydrogenophaga sp., assembly GCA_031426175.1. Lineage (GTDB taxonomy): Bacteria > Pseudomonadota > Gammaproteobacteria > Burkholderiales > Burkholderiaceae_C > Hydrogenophaga. The sequence continues at coordinate 2,229 of JANPKR010000050.1, forward strand.
GCAGGCGCACGTTGAGGCGGGTGGCTGCTGCGGCACCACTTTCCTTGACCATTGCGTCCAGCGCGGTGCTGCGCGCCATGGCGATGGACAGCAGGGGCTTGTCGTACACGTCACCGGCGCAGGCCGTGACCACGGTGATCGGCAGCGTGGCGTCGAGCGCGCGCAGCGCCTCGGCCATCTGCCAGCCGGCGCGCCCGGCACCGACGATGAGCACACCCGCCGCGCTGCGCGTGGCCGCCGGCGTGCTGGCTTGCAGGCCGGCGCGCAGCGTGTCGAGGCTGGGCGGTGTGTAGGGCGTGAAGTCGGCCTTGGTCACGCCGCACAGCGGGCAGGCCCAGTCGTCGGGGATGTCGGCGTAGCGCGTGCCGGGGGCCAGGCCCCCGTCGGAGTCGCCGTCGGCTTCGTTGTAGATGTAGCCGCAGGCGTCGCAGATGTATTGCTGCCACGGCGCCAGGGCCTGCACCGCAGCGGCGATCGTGTTCAGCGAGGTGTTCATGCCGGCATCACCTCGGCGGAGAGCCGCGCGATCTCCTTGCGCAGGTGCTTGATGGCGGGCGTGACGATGGCCACAAAGTGCGATTCGCGCACGCGGCGTTGCACGGCCGAGCTCATGAGGTAACCGCGCGCGCCTTGGTGCAACAGGGCCGACTGCGCGGCGCGCAGCGAGAGCTCGGCGCCGTGGGCGCGTGCGTCGAGCACGTCGATGAAGAACTCCACCGACGGGTTGTAAGGCGTTTCGGCCAGCTTCATCACGCGCGCGGTGAGCGCGTCCAGCTCGGCCTGCAGTGCGTCGGGCCG
>JANPKR010000051.1:0-11058 GCA_031426175.1 Hydrogenophaga sp.
GACCAGCCACGCCGGCAATGTGGGCGGCGTGGCACGCGCCTTGAAAGTGATGGGTTTTGACGACCTGGTGCTGGTGCAGCCGCGCTGGGCCAACGTGCTGCGCCGCGAGGAAACCATCCAGCGCGCCAGCGGCGCCAACGATGTGCTGGCGAAAACGCGAGTGGTCGACACACTGGACGAAGCACTCGACGGCATGACCCACCTGTGCGCCACCGCCATGACACCGCGCGACTTCGGTCCGACCACGCTGGCGCCGCGCGAGCACTTCCAGACCCTCCTCACTACAACCGAGCCGCCCGAAGGCGTGGCGTTTCTGTTCGGCTCCGAGCGATTCGGCATGCGCAACGAAGACGTGTACCGCTGTCACGCGGCGCTCAGCATCCCCACCGCGCCCGATTTCGGTTCGCTCAACCTCGCGGCGGCGGTGCAGCTGATCGCCTACGACTGGCGACAGGCACTCGGCGGCTTCGCTTCGACACCGCCGGCGCCTGCGCGCCTGCAGGCCGACGCGCAGGCCATCGGCGGCATGTTGACGCACCTGGAGCAGGCATTGGTGGCGGTGGATTTTCTCGATCCTGCCGCACCCAAGAAGCTGATGCCGCGGCTGAACCAGCTTTTCAACCGCGCTGCGCCCAGCGACGAAGAAATCCACATCCTGCGAGGTGTTGCGAAGGCGATGCTGCAGGTGGCCGAGAAGGCCAGGCGCTAGACTGCCGCCATGTTTGCCCGCCTCCGCTCCGACATCCAGTGCGTCCTTGACCGCGACCCCGCTGCGCGCAGCGTGTTCGAAGTCGTCACCTGCTACCCCGGCTTGCACGCGGTGTGGCTGCACCGCCCTGCCCACTGGTGCTGGAACCACGGCTTCAAATGGCTGGGCCGTTTCATCTCGCACATCGCGCGCTTTGCCACCGGCATCGAGATCCACCCCGGCGCCAAGGTGGGCGAGCGCGTGTTTTTCGACCATGCCATGGGCGTCGTGGTGGGCGAGACCGCCGAGATAGGCGACGGCTGCACGATTTACCAAGGCGTGACATTGGGCGGCACCTCGCTCTACAAAGGCACCAAGCGCCACCCCACGCTGGGCAAGGACGTGGTGGTGAGTGCGGGCGCCAAGGTTTTGGGTGGTTTTCTGGTGGGCGACGGCGCCAAGATCGGCAGCAACGCAGTGGTGATCAAGCCGGTGCCGGCGGGAGCCACGGCTGTGGGCATTCCGGCGCGCATCATCCCAAGCAAAACCGGCGAGAGCGCCGATGTGACCGACCCGAAGTTCCAGGCCTACGGCATCACGCAGGAAGACGACCCACTGTCACAGGCCATGCGAGGCCTGATCGACACCACCGCCAGCCAGGAGCATCAGATTGCGCTGCTGTGGTGCGCGATCGAGAAACTCTCGCAGTCGACGCGCGATGGCGACTGCGTGCCCAAGGACGCGGCGCGTGAAGAGTGCTTCGAGGCCGAGAAGCTCAACCAGCTCATAGGGAAGTGACCGCAGCGCCTGAGACACTGCGAATCAAGCATCAATGGTGATGGCCATGCGCACCGTGCGCGTGGCCATGTGAAATCTCCTCGGCGCTCGCCGCCTTCACTTCCACCACCTTCACCGCAAATTTCAGCGTCTGCCCGGCCATCGGGTGGTTGCCGTCGAGGTGCACCGTGTCGCCCTTGATCTTCATCACGGTGAATACATGCTGCTGGCCCTTGTCGTCACTGCCTTCGAGCTGACCGCCGACCTTCACGCCCGGTGGAAAGTCTCGCTTGGGCATGGTGGTCACCAGGCTCTCGTCGCGCACGCCGAACGCGTCTTCGGGCGGCAGCACCAGCGTGGCGGCGAAGCCGGGTTCCTGGCCTTCCAGCGCCTTCTCGATGCCTGGCAAGGTGTTGCCGTAGCCGCCGTGCAAATACGCGCGCGGCTCCTTGCCGTCTTCGAGAACCTTGCCCTGGGCATCGGTGGCACGGAAGGTGAGGGTGACGATGGTGTCTTTGGTGATCTTCATGGGGTGTCTCTCTGAGAATTCAGCGCGCGGGGCGCACGGCGGATTTGGGGCGGAAGGCCTTGCAGACCTCGTCGTTCGTTTCGAGGTAAGGCCCGCCGATCAGGTCGATGCAGTAGGGCACGGCGGCGAAGATGCCGTTGACTTTCTGCGTGCCGTCGGCGTTCTTCAGGCCTTCGAGCGTTTCGGCAATCGCCTTGGGCTGGCCTGGCAGGTTCAGGATCAGGCTCTGGTCGCGGATCACGGCCACCTGGCGCGAGAGGATGGCGGTGGGCACAAAGGTCAGGCTGATCTGGCGCATCTGTTCGCCGAAGCCCGGCATTTCCTTGTGCGCCACCGCCAGTGTGGCTTCGGGGGTCACGTCGCGCAGCGCGGGGCCGGTGCCGCCGGTGGTGAGCACCAGTGAGCAGCCGGCGTCCACCAGCTCGATCAGCGTGGCGCTGATGCGCTCGACCTCGTCGGGGATCAGGCGGGGCTCGAAGCTGATCGGGTTCTTGAGTGCGCGTGTGAGCCACTCCTGCAGCGCAGGCAGGCCCTTGTCTTCGTACACGCCGGTGCTGGCGCGGTCGCTGATGGACACGATGCCGATGCGCACCGGGTCTTCAGGCAGGCGGGTGGGTTCGTTCATGACGGGTCTTCTTCTGTGGGCGCGTCGGGTTCGTCCGAGCCCTCGTTCAGCGCAGCCTTGACCAGCTGGAAAATCTCCCGGTAGGCTTTGCCGTGGCGCACCGCTTCACCTGCTCGCTCCAGGGCCTCGTTCGCTTGCGCGTCCTTGCGGGCCTGGCGGATCAAGGCGCGCAGTTGCTGCACGTCGGTATCGGGCGCTTGCTCCAGCCAGCGCGTGAGCGCGTCGTCGTTGGCGATGAGTTGGTCGCGCCATTGTTCGGCCAGGTGCAACGACAAGGTGCCCTTGGCGGACCCCTTGTTCTGCTCGTCCAGCGCGGCTTCCACCTCGGCCAGCGTGGCTTCGCTCACGCCGCGCATGAGCTTGCCGATGTACTGCATCTGGCGGCGGCGGCCTTCAAAGTTGGTGATCTTCTTGCAGTCGTTGACCGCGTCCACCAGTTTTTCCGACAGGTCGAGCCGCTTCATCAGGTCGGCGCGCAGCGTGAGCAGGCTTTCGCCAAGCTGTTGCAGCCGATCACTGTACTTTTTGAGATCGGTCTTGCTCATGTCGTCCGAACCCTTGAGCTCGCGCTTGAGTTCCAGGTCCAGCTCGCTGCCCAGGGCGACGAACTGGCCGCGGACGAAATAGCCTTTGGTGGGTTTGCGGGACATGTGGGTACTCGAAAGGGAGAGGGCTGCACGTTGGGCAGCATGGGCATCTGCGCGCGATGCAGCGCCCGGGTAGGGCGGCCAGTATCATAGCCGTCGATATGAAAAATGCCCCCCACACCCCGGCCCAGCCCACCGCCTCAAGCTCGGCCAGCGCCCCGCTCCCCGGATTCCAGTACGCCCGCAGCCAGTTCGAGGAACTGGTTGATCTCGCCCTGTCGCACGCCCAACAGCTCGGCGCCGCCGATGCTGCCGCCGAGGTGTCCGAAGGCGCCGGACTGAGCGTGTCGGTTCGCAAGGGCGAGCTTGAAAACGTGGAACGCAACCGCGACAAGTCGCTTGGCGTCACGGTGTATCTGGGACAGAAGCGTGGCAACGCATCCACCTCCGACTTCTCCGCTGCCGCCGTGCGCCAGACGGTGCAGGCCGCTTACGACATCGCCCGCTTCACTGCCGAAGACCCTATGGCCGGCCTGCCCGACGTTGCCGACGTGGCCGACAGCTACCTCGACCTTGACCTGTTCCATCCCTGGGTGCTGAACTCCGAAGAAGCCATGCGCATCGCACTCGAGTGCGAAGCCGCGGCCTTTGCCACCAGCAAGAAGATCAACAACAGCGAAGGCGCCGGTGTGTCGGCGCAGCAGTCGCACTTTTTCACCGCCCACATGCGCGACGGTGCGCGCTCTGGTACCGGCATCTTCAGCGGCGGTTACGCGAGTTCGCGCCACAGCCTGTCGGTGGCGCCCATCGCGGGCAAGGGTGCCAACATGCAGCGCGACTACTGGTACAGCTCGCAGCGTTCGCCGCAAGACCTGGCCTCTCCGCAGGCCGTGGGCCGCTACGCCGCCGAGCGCACGCTCGCGCGCCTGAACGGCCGCAAGATCGCCACCACCGAATGCCCGGTGCTGTTCGAGTCGCCCATGGCCGCCGGCCTGCTGGGTGCTTACGTGCAGGCCACCAGCGGCGGCGCGCTCTACCGCAACACCACCTTTTTGCCCAACAGCCTGGGCAAGCGTGTGCTGGCCAAACACATCGACATCCTGGAAGACCCGCATGTGCGCAACGGCAAAGGCAGCTCGCCGTTCGACGATGAAGGCGTGCGCACCGCCAAGCGCAAGGTGGTCTCGGCCGGCAAGGTGCAGGGCTACTTTTTGTCCACCTACTCGGCGCGCAAGCTGGGGATGCGCACCACCGGCAACGCTGGTGGCTCGCACAACCTCACGCTCACCAGCCGCCTCACGCAGCCCGGGGACGACCTGCGCGCGATGCTCAAGAAACTCGGCCGCGGCCTGATGGTCACCGAGCTGATGGGCCAGGGCGTGAACTACGTGACCGGCGACTACTCGCGTGGTGCCTCGGGCTATTGGGTGGAAAACGGCGAGATCGCCTACCCGGTGCACGAGATCACCATCGCCGGGAACTTGAAGGACATGTTTCAAGGCATCGAGGCTGTGGGCGCGGATGCGTACAACTTCGGCGCGAAAACCGTCGGGTCCATCTTGATCAACAAGATGAAGATCGCGGGCAGTTGATGATGGCCCCCAACGCTCTGCGACTGCGCGGCTCGCCGCCCCCAGCGGAGCCAGCCTTGCTCGAAGTTGCCCTTCGCTGCTCCCTCTGAGCTGATGCGCCCGGAGGCACTGGCGCTGCTCGCAGCAGCTTGCTGGGCGGTCTCCAGTCTTTTTTCGGCAGGTCCGGCCCAACGGCTTGGCGCATTCGCCTTCAGCCGCTGGCGCATGCTGTTTGCCAGTCTCATCCTCTGGACGCTGGCCCTCATGGGCGGCGGCTGGCGGAGCCTCGACGCATCGGCCCTCGGTTTGCTGGCCCTCTCGGGCGTGATCGGCATCTTTATTGGCGACACCGTGCTGTTCGCCTGCATGAACCGCATGGGGCCCCGCCGCTCGGGCGTGCTGTTCGCCACCCATGCGCTGTTTTCCGCTGTGCTTGCCTGGTTCTTCCTGGGCGAAGTGATCTGGGGCCGCGCCCTGCTCGGCAGCGGATTGCTTGTGGCTGGCGTCATGCTGGCCATCGTGTGGGGGCGGCGCAGCGACGAAACGCATGGTTGGGAGCAAACGCGCGGCCCGCTGCTGGTGGGTGTCGGGCTTGGGCTGGCGGCTGCGCTGTGCCAGTCGGTGGCGACCCTCATGCTCAAACCGCTGATGACGACCGATGTGGACCCGGTGGCGGCCAGCGCAGCACGCATGAGCATGGCCCTCCTCGCGCACACGTTGTTGCTGGCCACCGGATGGCAAGGCGCTCGGGCCAAGGTTGCCCTGACCACGAAAGACACGTGGCTCACTTTCCTCAGCGCCGCCGTGGCCATGGCGCTGGGCATGACGCTCATCTTGGCCGCCATGCGGCTCGGACAGGCTGGCCTGGTGGCTGTGCTGTCCTCGGTCTCCCCGATCCTGATCCTGCCGCTGCTTTGGCTGGTCTATCGACGCCGACCTGCGGCGGGCGCGTGGATGGGCTCTGGTCTGGCGGTGCTGGGCACTGCGCTCATTCTGCGCTGAGGCGTCTCGCCGCCAGTTTCACGCGCATCAAACTTGAGGCGATCGCTGGGAGGCGATCTTTCTCAAGTCTCCAAATCCGATCCTGATGCAGTGCCTGTGTTCCTCGTTGAACCGCATGTGCATGGCGGGCTTGTGTGCCATGGCTACTGCCGATGGGTTATTGCGATCTGCATTCACCGTCGTTACCGTCACTTTCTCAAGTTGAACTTTCCCAACCATGGAACTGTTCAATTGAGCGTCGGGCGACCGCTGTCAAGCGCATGTATTAACCCTCAGGAGGAAAGAATGGAAAAAAACAATTGGTGCAAACAATTCGGGCTCGGTCTTGTCTTGACCATGACGTTATGGAATGCCGCGTTGGCTTCATTTCCAGGTGAAAACGGTGATATTGTCTATTCACAGAGCATCAACCCTGACCCATACAGCAATGAAATAAATGCCAATATCGTTCGGTTGTCTCCGAATGGAACGAGCACAGTGGTGGGGCTGGGTCGCAGGCCCATGATTTCACCCAATGGCAGACAGGTGGTATTTGATCGTGCCACGGATCCTGTCAGTCCGCGTCATGTTTTTGTGATGAATATCGATGGTAGCAATGTGGTCGATTTGGGTGAAGGCAGAGCGGCCAGCTGGTCGCCCGACGGATTGGAGGTTGCGTTTTACAATTATGGAAGCTTCGGGGCGAAGGGCATCTACATTGTTCCGCTCAATGGTGGACAGCCGAAATTGCTCTCTGGAACAAGTGGAGATGAGTTGCGTTTGGGTGTTGACCGTATCAGTTGGTCTCCAATGGGGGACAAGATTGTTGCGAGCACGGATCTCGATACCTATGTGATCAATGTTTCAGACGGTAGTGCAACCATCATTCCAACCAATCCGCCGATGTATCTCACGGACGCTTCATGGTTCCCGGACGGTCAATCATTGGTGGTGTTTGGCAGCGATCTGGATCTTCATGTACTCAATGCCGACGGATCCAACTTCCGTCCTTTGACCCCAGGTCAACCTCCCTTGGACCCGCAGAACATCTATGTTTGGCCAGTCATTTCGCCAGATGGATTGAGTTTTGGCATGCGCTCGAGCTTTGTCGGTCTTTTCGATGCAAAAATTTCGCTGACCGAGCCCTTGCATCGCATTGATCGGCGGGGGGAGAGAATGGACTGGGGGCGGCGTCCGATGACCGCCATGCGCACGACGCTGACGTCTGGTCAATGGTCCGCCGCGTCGCCCTTGCCGGGCGCTCAGCCAGACGACTACAACAGCCTGAGTGCGATCACTGTCATGCCGGATGGAGGTGCTTTGTCCGGCACGCTGCAGCAGGTGCTGACCGTCGGATCGGACGGGCGGCTTTATCACCGTGCTCTGGGTACGCAAGGGGTCTGGCTTCCGCCTACGCTGGTGCCCGGCGGTGGCGGCAGCAGCAGGGGCATCTACCCACATCGCGTGGCCATTGCCGGCGCTGCGGATGGCAGTGCTCAGGTGGTCATCGTCAACAAACTCGACAACCTCGTCTACCACTCGATGCGCTTTGCCAACGGCACATGGTCGGGCTTCAATCTCCTCAACGGCTACAACGGCTCCGCCAACTTTGCGGCCCGTGACGTGGCCATTGCGATTGGTGGCAGTTCTTCGAGCTCACCAGGCACAGCGCAGGTGATCGCGAGTGGCTTGGCCGGCGGTGCGGTCTTCCACCGGGTTCGTTTGCCCGACGGCTCCTGGACACCCTTTGATCTGCCGCCAGGCGTGATCAGCAGCACGGACCAGCTTGCCATCGCGACCGCTCTCAATGGCGATGCCTACGTGCTGGCCGCGGGCCCCGACAAAGGAATCGTGCGGCAATTGCGCCGGGCGGACGGGAGTTGGGATTCGTGGATCTCAATGGCCAATGTGCCAACAGCCCTCAGGGATGTGTCGTTGACGATTGGTCGGAACACCATGGGGCAGCATGTGGCCAAGGTGTCCTATGTTGCACCCGATGGCACGGTCTCATTCCAGCAGCGCGAAAACGCATCTCGGCAGTTGGCATGGACCGATCCGGCCATCCAGCCCGTGAATCTTATGACTGATGGCCGCAGTGCGTCGATTTCCAACACCGCCACGGGAGCCGCGCTCGTGGTGGTGCAGGCCCAATAGCAGTCGACAAGAGTCGTTCGAGGTGTGTGATTCGTATCGGTTCGCAGCGAGCGATGACCACGATCCCCGTGTGTTTGGCGAGCAAGACATCGGGGATTGCAGTCAGGCCCAAGTACAGCAAGTACCGCGAGACGCCGGTCGCAATTTGAGTGACTGATTGAACTGGCGATCCCGCCCGAAACAGCCCTTTCTGTAATCAACGGTGTCGCGCTAATGCGCTTCCTTCATTCCTGAGTGCAGCGGTATTCTTTTATTCAACTTTGCGATCGCATGGGCTGTAACGCCGGTGCACCCTTTGAGAACACTGTGTATCCTTTGGTCTATCGCGCGGTTGGTACTGCCAATGTGTTATTGCGGTCAAGTGAATTATCGATCACCCTCACCCTCTCACATTTCTGAGGGTTTCTTATGTTAACAGTGGATGCTTCCGATACTGTCATTTCAAAGAGAGTTGTAATCAGTCTGTTGAGAACGCGATGGCGCGCAGGTCTGGTGATCTCAATAATGGCGGGTCTGTTTGGTTCGATAGATCAGGCCCATGCCACCTATCCGGGCGAGAACGGCGTCATCGTATTCGAAACGAACACGTTGCCTGTGAATGTCGCCAAGCTGTCGCCCTCCACCGGCGTGGCGTCCATTTTGACCGTTGGACATCGTCCCAAAGTTTCGCCCAACGGGAAGAGGGTTGCTTTTTTGAGGGGCGAATACGGCGAACTCAGCGACGTTTACGTCATGAACATCGACGGTTCAAACGTTGTAAAGCTCACGGAGACCCCCGCTTCGATTTCTGTGGTGTGGTTGCCCGACGGATCCAAGCTGGCCTACACGGTTGCCCCGACCCGGTATGGCGTCGCCGAACTCTGGACCATGAGTCCGGACGGAACTGGCAAAACCCGGGTTCGCACATTGACCGACCAACTCAACTTCCTGGATTGGTCGCCATCGGCCAACGCTTTTACTTTTGAAGGGACCAATCGGATTTACGTGGCCGATACCGTCAAGCCGATTGCGCCCAGGATATGGACTGGTTACAAGCCGACTTGGGCACCGGATGGTGCAAAGATCGTTTTTCAGCCAAACAACGACTTTAATGAATTGGCAGAAATCAACCCGGATGGTTCCGGCTTTCAGCATCTGCCGCCCCACGATGTGACTTTTGCAGCGAATGCCATTTCCCCGGATGGAACGCTCATTGCCGGGGCAGACAGATCACAAAAGTTCAGGCTCTCGACCCGCGCCCGAGCAGGGCTCCCGTTCATCAGTTCGTGGCCATCTGCTGCCATCAACGTGGACTGGGGTCGGATACCGAAGAACTGCCATGCCACCACACCGCAAGGCGGCGGGGGTGTGCTGGGCGGAGACGTGGACTTTTACGCGGACCAATGCGCCATCGCCGTCATGCCCAACCCGAACGCGTCCTATGGTGTGCTTGCACAAGCCGTGGCCGTGGGCCCGAACGGCCGCGTTTACGCCCGCGCGTTGAAAAACAACCCTCTTGGTGGAGGGCCTGGCTGGGGTCCCTACTACGTCATTCCCGGCCTGTCGGGTAACCCCGACGGCATCAATGCGAAAAAGATCGCCATCGCGGGAGCGAAAGACGGCAGTTTCCAGGTGGTCATTACCCTGGCCAGCGACAACACAGTGGCCCACGCGATGCAGTACCCCAACGGCAGCTGGTCCGGGTTCAGCCGGCTCGATGGTTTCGCGGGGTCTCCCAATTTCCAGGCACGGGATGTCTCCATCACCATCAACGGGAGCTCGGCGAGTTCAGCGGGCAATGCGCAGGTGATTGCCAACGGCCTGGTGGGTGGCAGTGTGTTTCACCGGGTGCGTTGGCCGGCTGGCAACTGGACAGCCTTCGCCCAGGTGCCTGGAGCGGAAATGCTGAGCACGCAGGCGATTGCCATCGCTTCCTCCGAAGACCTTTACACGAACCTGCTGGTCATCACGACCGATGGCCTCGTCAAGCAGGTGCTTCGCGACCCGAGCGGGAACTGGGGAGGCTGGGTCAATGTGGGTACACCGGCGGGCATGCAATTCAACGAAGCCAGTGACGTGGCCATCGTGCGCACCGAACTGGCGGGCAGCCCGGCTTATGTGATGTTGCTGGACTCGACGAACAAAGCGTACTTCCAGGTGCGAGCCAACCCCAATCTGGTGGCCTCCTGGCAGGGACAGGAGGCCACCCAGCTCATCACCACGGCCGGCCGTTCTGTGTCGCTCTCTTCGGGCGGGTTCGAAAGTCCGATTCTGATCACGCGCGCTTACCCTCAATAGAGCCGTTTTGCCCTCGGCCACTGGGCGGCCTTTTGGTCATCCAGTGGCTGTTTTCAGCCTGCCAGCGCAGCCTTGACTGCAGCCGACACCATGCCCATGTCGGCCTTGCCCGCCAGACGGGTTTTCACCGCACCCATGACCTTGCCCATGTCGCCTGGACCCACTGCACGGCCCAGTTCTCCGCCGAGTTCGGCCACGATGGCCTTGACTTCGGCTCTCACTTCATCGGCTGTCAGGCGCGCCGGCAGGTAGGCCTGCAACACCTTCAACTCGGCACTCTCTTTGTCGGCCAGGTCCATGCGCTCGGCTTTGGTGAAGGCCTCGATGCTGTCCTTGCGCTGCTTGATCAGTTTGTCGACGATGGCCACCACCATGGCGTCGTCCAGCTCCACGCGGTCGTCCACTTCCTTCTGCTTCATGGCCGCGGTGAGCAGGCGGATGGTGCCCAGGCGCTCGCTGTCCTTGGCGCGCATGGCGGCTTTCATGTCTTCTGTGATCTGTTCCTTGAGGCTCATGGGGGGCTCCTTTGGGGGGTGAAGGGATGTTCAGACAACAAAAAAGCCCGCCTGAACGTCTTCTAGCGGGCTTTTGGGCAACCGGGCGAACCCGGCGGCACAGACTCAGTACAGCTTTTTGGGCAGCTGCATCGAACGCACACGCTTGTAGTGGCGTTTGACGGCGGCAGCCTTCTTGCGCTTGCGCTCGGCGGTGGGTTTTTCATAAAACTCACGGGCGCGCAGGTCGGTCAGCAAACCGAGCTTTTCGATGGTGCGCTTGAAACGGCGCAGGGCGACGTCAAAGGGTTCGTTGTCTTTTACACGGATGGTCGTCATGGGCGAGAAATGTCCAGAATGCGCGGAAAGAGGATG
>JANPKR010000052.1:0-3262 GCA_031426175.1 Hydrogenophaga sp.
ACAGACCCTGTTTCCGCTCGGCACCTTCCGCGTGTGGACGGTGTGGCGCCCTGCTTCGGGCGTGCTGGTGTACCCCGAGCCCGAAAGCCACCCGCCACCGCTGCCTCCGGGCGAGCCGCAGGCCGGCAGCTCGGGCGCGGCGCGCGTGCAGAGCACCGGTGAATTCGACGGCGTGCGCGCCTACCGCCGGGGCGATCCGCTCAAGGCCGTGGTGTGGCGCAAAGCAGCGCAGGCGTTCTCCAGCGGGCGCGACGATCTGGTGAGCCGCGACGCCTTGTCGCACCAGCGCCACCAACTCTGGCTCGACCACGCGCAGTGCGGCGGCGCCGGCCTGGAAGCGCGCCTCTCGCGCCTCACAGCCTGGGTGCTCATGGCCGACCGGCAGGGGCTGGACTACGGCCTGCGCGTGCCCGGCCGCGAGATTGCGCCCGATCAAGGTGGTGCCCACCGCGCGCGATGCCTGGAGGCACTGGCCATATGTTGAACGCCACCACCGCCAACGCAGGCCCCGCCAAACGCTGGAACATGGGCGCCAACCTCCCTCGCGATACACGTGACACATTGTTCCTGCTCGCCGTCATCGGCTGGGTGGCCTTCATGCAGGTGGGCCACACGCCGTGGTGGTGCACCTTGCTCACCGCCGGCGTGCTGGTGTGGCGCACCACGCTCGCGCTGCGCGGCTTGCCACTGCCCGGCTGGCCGTTGCGCGTGGGCTTGCTCGGCATCACGCTGGCCGCCACCTTCATGACCCACAGCACCCTGCTCGGGCGCGACGCGGGCGTGACGCTCATCGTGGTGCTGCTGGCGCTCAAGACGCTGGAAATGCGCGCGCGTCGCGACGCCTTCGTGGTGTTCTTCCTCGCCTTCTTCACGCTGCTCACGCACTTCTTTTATTCGCAGTCGCTGCTCACGGCGGCGGGCATTCTGGTGGCGCTGCTGGGCCTGCTCACCGCGCTGGTGAACGCCCACATGCCGGTGGGCCGGCCGCCGCTCTCTCAGGCCGCGCGCATTGCCGGCGGCATGGCGCTCATGGGCGCGCCCATCATGCTGGTGCTGTTCCTGTTGTTCCCGCGCCTGTCGCCGCTGTGGGGGGTGCCGGGGCAAGACGAAACCGGGCGCAGCGGCCTGTCGGGTTCCATGAAGGTGGGGCAGATCGCCGAGCTGGTGCTCGACGAGAGCATTGCGTTTCGCATTCGCTTTGAAGGCCGCCCGCCACCGCAGGGCCAGCTGTACTTTCGCGGCCCAGTGCTCAGCAGTTTTGACGGAAGCGAGTGGCGCGCGCTGCGCTCGGGCTTCCCTTTGACCATGGCGCTCGCGGCCGACCTGCAGGTGTCGGGCCCGCCGGTGCGCTACGAAGTGACCATGGAGCCCAACCGCCGGCCGTGGCTGTTCGTGATGGAGTCCACCCCGCAGGCGCCCGAGGTGCCCGACAACGCGGTGCGCATGAGCAACGAGCTGCAGTGGTTCACCCAGCGCCCGCTCAACACCCTGGTGCGCTACAGCGCCGAGAGTTACCCCAGCTTCCGCCACGGGCCGCTCTCGCAGGTGGTGAGCCTGCAAGACCAGATTGAACTGCCTGGCGGCTTCAACCCGCGCACGCTGGCACTGGCGCAGGAACTGCGGCGCGAACACGGCGCCGGCCCCGAAGCCAACCCCAAACTCATCGACGCGGTGATGAACCGCCTGCGCACCGGCGGCTACACCTACACGCTGGACCCCGGCGTGTACGGTGTCAACACCGCCGACGAGTTCTGGTTCGACAAACGCGAGGGCTTCTGTGAACACATCGCCAGCAGCTTCGTCATCCTCATGCGAGCGCTCGACATCCCCGCCCGCATCGTCACCGGCTACCAGGGCGGTGAGCTCAACGGCGTGGACGGCTACTGGACCGTGCGCCAGCGAGACGCCCATGCCTGGACCGAGGTATGGCTGCAAGGCCAAGGCTGGGTGCGCGTGGACCCCACGTCTGCCGTGGCACCTGGCCGGGTGGGTTCGTTCGACCGGTTGCGTCCGCCCGAAGGCGCGTTGGCTGGCGCCATCCGCAACCTCAACCCCAACTTCGCCGCCCAGCTGCGCGCCGCCTGGGAAGCGGTGAACAACAGCTGGAACCAGTGGGTGCTCAACTACACCCAGGGCCGCCAGCTCGACCTGCTCAAGAACCTCGGCTTCAAGTCCCCCAGCTGGGCCGACCTGGCCTATGTGCTGATTGGCGTGGTGGTGTTCGTGAGCCTGATCGGCGCCGCGTGGACGCTGTGGGAGCGCCAGCAACACGACCCCTGGCTGCGCCTGCTGCAGCGCGTCCGCGCCCGGCTGCACAAGCTGGGCGTGGAAAGCGCCGACCACACGCCCCCGCGCGAACTGGCCCAACGCGTGCAACAACGCTGGAACAAAGACAACGGTGGTGCCGACGCAGCCGCGCCGCTTGCACAATGGCTGCTCCAGCTCGAAGCCCAGCGCTACGCGCGCCCTGGCGCCAGTAGCCCCACCCTGGCCAGCCTGCAGCGCGAATTTCAACGCCTGGCCTGGCCCAAAAGCCCCGACACCTGACAACGACACCCGACCCCCAAGGCACCCATTGTTTTCTGTGAACCGCTTCCTCTGCAACCTCGCCGCCACCCTGCTGGTGGTCGCCCCGGCCCTGGCCCAGTCGCCCGCCAAGACCCGGCCCAACAACACCGCCAAAGCCGCGCCCGTTTTCACCTACGACCAGAACGAAGCCGCCATGGCCTTCGCCACCGATCTGGCCGTGCGCCGCAACCTCGACCCCGCCTGGGTGCGCCAGCAGATCGGCCAGGCCCAGCGCCTGCCCATCGTCGTGCGCCTCATGCAGCCCGCGCCCACCGGCACACCCAAGAACTGGGCTGTTTACCGCGCCCGCTTCATCGAGCCCATTCGCTTGCGCGCCGGGCAGAAGTTCTGGGAAGACAACCGCGACACCCTGGCCCGCGCCGAGATCGAATACGGCGTGCCCGCCAGCCTCATCGTGGGCGTGATCGGTGTGGAAACCCTCTACGGCCAGCACACCGGCAACCACCGCGTGATCGACGCGCTGAGCACACTGGCCTTCGACTTCCCCGCCAGCCACCCTCGAGCCGCTGCGCGCACCGAGTTCTTCAAGAGTGAACTCGAACAATTCCTGAGCCTCACCGAACGCACCGGCACCGACCCCCTGAGCCTGCGCGGCAGCTACGCCGGCGCCATGGGCTGGCCGCAGTTCATGCCCAGCAGCTGGGTGAAATACGCCATCGACTTCGACGGCGAT
>JANPKR010000053.1:0-1967 GCA_031426175.1 Hydrogenophaga sp.
GGCTCGCCGCACAGGTCCACGTAGTCGGTGCCGGCTTGCGCACAGGCGTCCACCAGTGCCTGACCGTGCCGCTGGTACGGCCCCACGGTGGTGATGACCACGCGGGCCTGCGCCACCAGCTTCGCCAGCGCTTTCGCATCGGTCGCATCGGCCACCAAGAGGGGCAGGGCGGCGTCGATGCCCAGCGCGTCGCGCACCTGGGTCAGCTTCTCCAGGCTGCGCCCAGCCATGGCCCAGGTCACGCCGCCGTTGGCGCCATGGGTGGTGTGAAGGTACTCGGCCACCAGCCGCCCGGTGAAGCCGGTGGCGCCGAACACAATGATGTCGAAGGTTTTGTGCATGTGGCATGGTCGCAGAAACGGGGGTGTGCACGACCTGTCTCAGGGTATGCACGGGGCTGCGATGTCGAGCCGGAGACAGCTGCTCACATTTTCACAAAGCAAGTGCTTGTTGAAATTCAGCGGCGCTGCTATGGTGACCGCCATGAACCTGGACCGTCCCGAATTCCTGGCCGCCGATGTGAGCGGTGAAGCGCCCCGCCGCGCGCGTGGGCGGCCGCGCAAAACCGCCGATGAGCGTGACGACGGCAACCGGCGGCGCGAGTTGGTCAGTGGTGCTGCGAAGCTGTTCAGGGCGCAGGGTTTTGCCGGCACCAGCACGCGCGACATTGCCACCGCCGTGGGCATGCGCTCGGGCTCGCCCTTCTACCATTTCGAGAGCAAGGAAGCCCTGCTTGCCGCGGTGATGCTTGAAGGCATGCAGGGTGCGCTGCAGCGGCAGAACGCCGCGCTGGCCAGCCTGCCGTCGGGGGCGGACGTGCGCGAGCGCCTGCGGGTGCTGGTGCGCAACCACTTCGACGTGCTGCTCGGCCCCGACAGCGATTTCATTCCCGTGATGCTGTACGAATGGCGCTCGCTCGACGCGACACAGCGCAGCGAAGTCAACCGCCTCAAGGACCAGTACGAAGCAGCCTGGGTGCCGGTGTTCGAGGCGATGCACGCCACCCGTCAACTCGCGGGCGATCCGGTGCTGGCGCGGCTCATGATCTTTGGCGCGCTCAACTGGTCGGTGCAGTGGTACGCACCGCCTTCGGGCCGCAGCGCCAGGGCCCGCGCGCGCGCCTCGCTCGACGACCTCACCACCTCGGCCCTGCAACTTTTTTTGAAGGAACCGACATGAGCACTTCAACCACCACAAAGCACAAGCATTACCGATCGGCGTTTGCGCCCGGCCTGCTGCACGGCCGCGTGATCGTGGTCACGGGCGGCGGCTCGGGCATCGGCCGCTGCACCGCGCACGAACTCGCCAGCCTGGGTGCCCACGTGGTGCTGATTGGGCGCAAGCTGGAGAAGCTGCAGGACACCGCCGGCGAGATCGTGGCCGATGGTGGGCGTGCCAGCTTTCACGCCTGCGACATCCGCCAGGAAGACACGGTGCGCACCGTGGTCACCGCCATCGTCGCCGCGCACGGGCGCATTGACGGCCTCGTGAACAACGCGGGCGGCCAGTACATCACGCCGCTGGAGAACATTAGCGCCAAAGGCTGGCAGGCGGTGATCGACACCAACCTCACTGGCGGCTTTCTCATGGCGCGCGAGTGTTATGTGCAGAGCATGCAGGAGAGAGGCGGCTCGATCGTGAACATCGTGGCCGACATGTGGGGATCCATGCCCGGCATGGGCCACAGCGGCGCGGCGCGCGCGGGCATGGTGAACTTCACCGAGACGGCTGCGCTGGAGTGGGCGCGCAGCGGTGTGCGCGTGAACGCGGTGGCACCGGGCTACATCGCGTCCAGCGGCATGGACCACTATCCCGCGGAGGCCGGCCCCATGCTGCGAGAGATGCGCGCCACGGTACCGGCCGGGCGCTTCGGCAACGAGGCGGAGACATCGGCCGCCATCGTCTTCCTGCTCTCACCCGCGGCGAGTTTCATCAGCGGCAGCGTGCTGCGGGTGGACGGTGCGCGC
>JANPKR010000054.1:0-2002 GCA_031426175.1 Hydrogenophaga sp.
CTTGCTGACCGGTGGTGTGCGAAAATTCGTAACAGAAGAACACCTCGGGCCGGCACCGAGGCCACCAGCACCCGTCAGCTCACACCGATCGGACCGCCTGCCCATGACCTCCAATGTTCCCGAGTCCCCATCGCCGGAAGACGCCGCCGCTCTTGAGGCGGCCAGCGTGATCGAAGCTGCGGCGCACGCCGACAACGGCGGGCGCAAACGGCCCAAGCCCGGCGAGCGCCGCGTGCAGATCCTCGAAGCGCTGGCCACCATGCTGGAGCAGCCTGGTGCCGAGCGCATCACCACGGCTGGTCTGGCCGCGAGGCTCGGAGTGAGTGAAGCGGCTCTCTACCGCCACTTCGCCAGCAAGGCCCAGATGTTCGAAGGCCTGATCGAGTTCATCGAACAATCGGTTTTCGGGCTGGTCAATCAATTGGGCGAACGCGAACCCGACGCCAACTCGCGCTGCCGCAAGCTCGTCACGCTGCTGCTGCAGTTCGGCGAGAAAAACCCTGGCATGACGCGTGTGATGGTGGGCGATGCCCTGGTGTTTGAAAACGAGCGTTTGCAACAGCGCATGAACCTGTTCTTCGACAAGATCGAATCGGTGCTGCGCCAGAACCTTCGCGAAGCAGCCGTGGTCTCAGGTGTGGCCACCCCCACAGTGGACGCGCAGGCCGATGCGTCGGTGGTCACGGCTTTCTGCGTGGGCCGATTGCAGCGGTTTGCGCGCAGCGGCTTCAAGCGGGTGCCCAGCGAAAACCTTGAACACAGTCTGGCGCTTTTGCTGCCGGTGACGCGGCTCTGATCGAACACAGCCCGCTCCCCGCGCCCTGGGTGCCGGTACACCTGGGCGCAGGTTTGTCGATCTGCCTGCACCCCTCGGGGGCAGCCTTCCTCCCCGACCACGGCGCCCTGCTGGTGGCCGACGTGCACCTCGGCAAGGCCGCGAGCTTTCGGCGCCTGGGCGTGCCGGTACCCGCCGGCTCCACAGCCACCACGCTCGAAGCCCTGGGCGACGCATTCGCTTCGCTGGGCGCCACACCGGTGCAACACCTCGTGTTCCTCGGCGACCTGTTGCACGCCGCGCGCGGGCGCAGCCTGGGGCTCAGTGCCGTGGTCGAGCAAGCGTTGACCACATGGCGCATGCGCCTCCCCGGTCTGCGCGTGCACCTGGTGCGCGGCAACCACGACCGCGCCGCCGGCGACCCACCACCCGAATGGGGCATCGAACTGCAAACGGAACCCTGGTTGATGGGATCCTGGGCCCTGTGCCACGAACCCCAGCCCGTGGCAGGCGCCTACACCCTGGCAGGCCACCTGCATCCTTGCGTCGGTTTGAAAGGCGGTGCCCGCGAGCGCCTGAGCCTGCCGTGCTTCTGGTTTGGCGACCCGGCGCACCACGCGGTTGGCGTGCTGCCCGCCTTCGGCGACTTCACCGGCATGCACCCGATTCAGCGGCGCATGCGGGACCGGGTCTGGGCGGTGGCGGACCAAGCCGTGCGCGAATTGCCCGAGGCAATGCGCTGATTTTTAGGGCCGCCGGCCTAAACAAAGTCCCCACAAAAAGCGCCGGATGCGCGCACGGGCCGAGTTTTGCGGTAAAAATAGAACGACCGTTCGATTATTCGGAAAACCACGCCCGCCACGCATGAGCACCGCCCCCTCCGCCCGCCGTCCCCGAGCCGACACCTCGGCGCACAAGCCGCTGCAAAAAGGCCAGCAGACCAAAGCCGCCATCGTCGACGCTGCGCTCGGGCTGGCCACGCAGATCGGTCTGGAAGGCCTGTCGATCGGGGCCTTGGCCGAGGTGATGCAGATGAGCAAGTCGGGCGTGTTTGCGCACTTCGGCTCGCGCGAGGAGCTGCAGATTTCGGTGGTGCGCGAGTACCACGCGCGCTTTGAAGAAGAGGTGTTCTACCCCGCGATCAATGCGCCACGCGGCCTGCCGCGCCTGCGCATGTTGTTTGACAACTGGATGAAGCGCACCTCGGTCGAGATCGATTCGGGCTGC
>JANPKR010000055.1:0-4225 GCA_031426175.1 Hydrogenophaga sp.
GACCCGGCCAGTGTCGATCGAACCGTGATCATCGAAAGCATCACGGCCAACAGAGACGGGCTGCTCTACGTGGCCGACCGCGTCTCCGGCAACGTCATGCGCATCGACCCGAAGAAGCCGCAACCTGTTGTCGTCGGCCGCATCGGTGCGCGGCAGGTCAATGGGCAGACCACGGCGCCCAATCCATCGGGCATGGTGTTCAACGCGCAGGGCGACCTGCTGATCGGGGCATCTGCATTTGGCGAGGTTGTGCGCCTGCGCGCCGCCGAGCTGGACCCGGTCCGTCCCGGCACAGCCCAAACCTTTGCCACGGGCGCGGCGGGGGCCAACGGTGTCGACATCGACCGCCAGGGCCGTCTTTACATCAGCGGCGGTGCCAGCGGCAACATCTTCCGTGTCGGTCCCAACGGCGGCGTGGCTGAAACCGTCGCCACCGTGGAGCGCTTCACCCGCACACTGCCGGATGGACGCACACAGCAATCGATCGTTGCCAACGGTCTGGCGATCGACAAGGCGGGCGTTGTGCACGTGGCCGACACGGCGCGTGGCGCGGTGTGGCGCATCGCCTTCGACGCCGATGGCCGCGCGCAGCGCCCGGTGCTGTGGGTGCAGAACGCCGCGCTGGAGGGCGCCGACGGGCTGGCTTTCGACCCGCGAGGAAACCTTTGGGTGGCGGCCAACGAACTCAATGCCCTGGTGCGCATCAGCCCCACGGGCGCGGTGACCGAAGCCGCTCGCAACGGCGCCGCACGACCCCTGGAGTTTCCTGCGGCATTGGCGTTTGTGGGCGAGACCGGCTATGTCGCCAACTTCGACACCCCGCGGCGGGTGAACCTCGATGCTGGCAGCACGACAACGGCGCGGGAAGGCATCGGCGCATCGATCGCGCGCGTGACACGCTGAGCCAGCCGGGAGACGCGCAACTCACCGCCTCCTGCTGGCAAACGACTTGGCGGTGCTTGAATCGACCATGGGGCAACTAGGCCGGCGGAGGCACCACGCGGTCCCTGGCGGCAGCGTTGTCGGCAGCAGCGGCCTCGCGTGATGCGGGCGGCACGCAGACCTGATCGCCAGCGAACGCCTCTCGCCACACAAAGCCCTGTCGGCAGGTGTTGGGGCCATAGGGTCCACCGCCGGGCTGGCGTGTCTGCGCGGCGGCATCGTTTTCGGCTGCGCTGCGTGAGCGCACAGCGGGCGTCACACAAACCTTGTCGCCAGGTCGCGCATCACGCCATACGTAGCCGCCGACACAGATGCCCTCGTTGTGCGCACGCATCTGTGCAGCGCGTTCAGCCTGGCGCTCTTGCTCGGCGCGCGCTCGCGCCAGCCTTTCCTGTTCGGCCTTCTCACGATCAGGCTGCGTTGGCTGCGCAGGCTCCGTTTGCCTCGGGACTGGCGCGGGCGGCTCAGGGTCTGCGCCCACCAGGTTCCAGACACCCAGCCCGGTGGCAAGGGCCGCTGCGCCGACGACAGGCCACAGCCAAGGCCGTGGATGGGGCCCTGGCGGTGTGGGGGATGGTGGGGGGCTGGGCTTGGCGTGAGGTCGCAGCGCCTTGACCAGCAGCTGCACGTCGGATTCCCAGCGCGCATGTGTCAACTCGACGCTGTTGCGAAACGCCAGGTCGCGCAGGTCTTCTGGCAAGTCTTCGGCCCTGGGCATGCGCGCGCCTTGCACCAGCACCGGGATGACCGGAATTTCTCGCCTCAAGGCCGATGCTGTCTCCAGGCGAACAAAGTCGTTCGGGTTGTCAAGGCGGCGGCTGCCTGCCTCGTCCACCATCGACAGCCAATCGCGCCCGATCAACGCCAGCAGCACACCGCACTCAGCGGTGTTGCGTTCAATCACTTTGCGGAAGTCGACACCGGGCTCGATCGTGGCGACGTCCATGAACACCATGTCGGCGCCGAAAGCGTCACAAAGGGCTTCGAACAGGCGCCCAGCCTGACCCTCGGTGTCGTCGCGCCGGTAACTGATGAAGATGGCACCCATCTTGGCTCCTCGCGCCGACCGCATGGCCGACAGGACCGGATTTTCGCCGACGGCGGCAATGTGGCGGCGTCATTGCAGCAGCTTGACCAGATCCCCCGATGCTGCGGCTCCATTTTGCTTGAGATCGCCCCAAGCTTGCGCGACCAGTGGGTTTTCACGGTGTGCGCCCAGACCCGAGGGGGGTTGAGCCGAGTGCTCTTTGCCCAGGCCATCATGGCGGCGTGAGGCGCGCAACGCGGTTGGCCGCCATCCGCGCGAGGTAGGTCGACAGACAGCTTCGTCCAGTGTTGCCTCGGTTGGCCAAGACGAACCGTCGCAGGCGTTGGAAGTGGCGTTCACGACTGGTGGCGTCTGCCAGTATTGCAACGTGACTCAGGCGCTCTTTGATGGTTGCGCGGGCCGATGACCGCTTGGTCGCACCTAGCTCGAACACGCCTGCTGGAGTCGAGTGGCAGCCGTCCAATGGTCAGCGCCCGAAGGGCCACGGCTCAGGCTAGACCGGACACCTGCGACGATGCTCTGAGCTCCAGCCATAAGTTTGGCGATGTCAGTGCCACACCGTTCAAAAGAAGGCCATCGTCCGTACTTCGATGCTCTCGCGCTTGGGCGCATCGGCGGGCGTGGTGGGGTCTTCAAACGCGGTGTGTCCCATGAAACGTGCGCGTCCATCGGTCTCACTGTCGTAGGTTTTCAGCAGCAGCGCTTGGTGTGCTTCCATCTGGGGAAAGTACATCCACCGGTGCGTGGGTGCGTGGCGCATGACGTAGATCTCACCGGTGCGTTCGCGGTACTTCAGATCCATGCGCAGCATGTCACCGTCAGAATGTGTGCGTGCATCACACATCGCCAGAGGCAATTCGTGCACTCGCTCGCGCAACGGTTTCCACACGTTGTAAAAGGCCACGCGGCGTTTGAGCAGTGCATCGGCTTCGTTGGGCAGAATATCTCGCACCCGCTGCGGCCCACTGGCCACGGTGTAGTCGCTGTGCACCAGCAGAACCGCGGGGCGCTGGACCGTGGTTTGCACCTTCAGGTCGGCCGGCAGACGTTTGCGTACCGTGTGGTCGAACACCACCACGCGCTTCGCGCCGGTGTTTCGCATCACGTGGTCCACCACCTGGGGATAGAAGTCGCGCTTTACCGCAGCGTCGTCATCGAACGAATCGAAAGCAGCCCCGAAATCGTGCAGCTCGAAGCCCTCGCGGTCAGCGCTGAGTTTGCCAACCTCGGACCACGCATCGTGAATCTCCACCTCCCGCGCATCCGTTCCCGGTGGGTTGAGGTCGGTACCCGGATCAGGTTCGTAGAAGTAGTAGTCGGGCGGACGACCGTTGTCCACCGTGTAGTTCAAGGTCGTGCGCACCGAGCGCTTGGCAGGCATCAGCATCAGGCGGCCTTCTGCAATGTGCGCTGCAGGGTGAAACCCTCTCCCACCCAGGTTTTGTCCCAGCTCGGTAGAGACTCCACTTTGTGCATCAACCATCTCCGCAAATTGGGGTGATCTTCCAGCGGCAGTTTCTGCCAGCCGTGCAAGTGCATTGGAGCGGCCAGCGCGATGTCGGCAATGGTGGCGCGCGAACCCATCACCCAGTCGCGGTCCTGCAAACGCGCGTCCAGAATGCCAGCGAGTTTGTGGAACTGGCTTTCGTTCGCTCGCAGGACATCAACATCTGGCGCACCTCCCAGCAAGGGCTTGACGCAGTTCTCAACCAAGTAGGTGTAGCAGGCCGGAAACCAGCCGGCGGATTCCCAAAAGAGCCAGCGGTTCAGGTCGGCGCGCTGTGCAACATCGCGGGGGTACACCGCTTCATTGCCGATCTTGTCGGCGGCGTACTGCAGGATGGCGTTGGATTCCCACAGCACCAGGTCACCGTCGACCATAGCGGGAATGGATGCGTTGGGGTTGATGGCGAGGTAGGCATCCCCCTTCTGTTCTCCCTTGAAATAGTCCACATGGGACAGCTCATAGGACGCTTGCATCAGGTCGAGACCTGCAAGCACCTTGCGGCAGTTGATGGTGATGGGGTCGGCATAGATTTTCATGAGGTTTGTCTCCAGCGGTGGTTGGGGCGGTGGTCTGACGCCACCTGCAATAAATTCTAGGGATGGACACCGCAACGCGCGCATGGTCGAATGCGAACGTTTTGTGTCCCGATTGGAAACAATGCCGATATCGCGCGAAATGCTCACCACCTTCTTGGGAGTGGCCGACACGCTCAGCGTGAGTGCTACTGC
>JANPKR010000056.1:0-4096 GCA_031426175.1 Hydrogenophaga sp.
CCTGCTCGTCGGTCAGGGCGCTGGCGTCGAACTGGTCCCAAGGGATGTCCTTGTCCATGTCCCAGCGCACGGATTCGAGTTGTTTGAAGAGTTCGGGATAGAGCATGGAGGGCCTTTCGCTACGGGCGCATTTTATGCGGGGGGAGGGCAATCGCGCTTACAAATCGCCGAGGCGGGCCAAGGTCAATACAGCCTGGTCCCGCACCGCCTGCCGCTCGGCAGGGTCCATGCGCTGCAGGTTTTTCACCATCAGCGCGGTGCGCGGGCTGGCTCCCAGTTCGGTCTCGTGGCGGTCCAGAAAGTTCCAGTAGAGCGTGGTCATGGGGCAGGCCTGCGGTCCCGTGCGTTCCTTGGGCTGGTAGCGGCAGCTCTTGCAGTGGTCGCTCATGCGGTCGACATACTGCCCGCTGGCCACATAGGGCTTGCTGGTGAAGCGCCCGCCATCGGCAAACAGGGCCATGCCGGCGACGTTGGGCAACTCGACCCACTCGATCGCGTCCACGTAGACCGCCAGGTACCAGTCGGCCACCTGCTGCGGATCCACCTCGGCGAGCAGCGCGAACTGTCCGGTGAGCATGAGTCGCTGGATGTGGTGGGCGTAACCGTGTTCGAGTGTCTGGCCCACAGCATCCTTCATGCAGGCCATGTGCGTCTGTGCGGTCCAGTACCAGCCCGGCAGCGGGCGTGCGTGGCCGTAGTGGTTGGCGGTCTTCATGCCGGGCATGTCCATCCAGTAGACGCCGCGGATGAACTCCCGCCAGCCCAGCACCTGGCGGATGAAGCCCTCGACACTGGCCAGCGGCAGGCCTCGGTCGCGGTGCGCCGCCTCGGCGGCGGCCACCACTTCGCGCGGGTCGATCAGGTGCAGGTTGAGCGCCACCGACAGCAGCGAGTGCCAGCCAAAGGGTGTCCTGGTCCACATGGCGTCCTGGTAGGTACCGAACATCTCCAGCCGCTGATCGACAAAATGGCGCAGGGCCTCGCGGGCTTGTTCGGTGGTGACAGGCCATGCAAAGCTCTTGAGGTCGCCCGGGTGGTCGGCAAAGCGCTTCTGCACCAGTTCGATCACCTCGCGCGTGGTGGCATCGGGCTCGAACTGCGCCGGCGGCGTGATCAGCCCGGGTCCTTGCTTGGGATAGCTCTTGCGGTTGTCGGCGTCAAAGTTCCACTGCCCGCCTGCGGGCTGACCGCCTTCCATCAGCACACCGTGCTCGCGGCGCATCTCGCGGTAGAAGAACTCCATGCGCCATTCCTTGCGGCCCTGGGTCCAGCGCGCAAAGCGCTGGCGGCTGCAGAAGAAATGCGTGTCGTCAAAGGTGCGCAGGGGCACAGCGACCACAGCGGCGGTGGCTTCAATCGCCTGCTGCAAGCGCCACTCACCTGGCTCGCACAGCCACAGGGCCTGCGGCTTGAGCTCGGTCAACACGTGTTGCAGGCGCGCCGGCAGTGAGACTGTGGCCGGCTGGTCCAGCGCCGCGTCGTCCAGGTTCACATAGCGCACCGGGAAGCCCTTGCGCAACAGCGTCTGCTGGAAGTGCCGCATGGCCGAGAGAAACAAGGCGATGCGGGCCTTGTGGCTCCACACATGGCTGGCCTCGCCAGGCGCTTCGATCATGAGCACCGCGTCCTGCGCGGGGTCGAAGCCCGCCAGCGCCGGGTTGCCCTGCCAGAGCTGGTCGCCCAGCACCAGCACCAACCGGCGCAAATGCTGGGGCAAATGGGTTGGCTGATTCATGAAGATTTCTTGGGAGATTCGTTGCGGCAACGGTCACTGCAGTACTTCACCTGGTCCCAGGTGCGCGCCCACTTCTTCCGCCAGGTCATGGGTCTGCCGCAGGCGACGCAAGGCTTCTGCGGCAGCGCAGACTTGTTGCCTTTGAAGCCGCTCACCGGGGAACCTTCGCACGGGTGCTGCGGTGCGAGCTTGCTTGAGACGGACCCTGCGCAGCGCTCATGCGGCGTCCGCCAAGGCCTGCGCGCGCCAGCGGGCCACGCCCACGGGGATGTCCTGCAAGCGGGCCATGGGCCAGAAGAGCGGGCCGGTTCCGGGCAGGCGACCCCGGTGGGGCTTGAGCAAGGCAGGGCTCTGCCCGCCGGCCCAGATTTCCACACGCGGCGGCAGGCGCTCACGCAACTGTTCGAGCGCAGCGCGCACCTCGCGCGGGTTCTGCGCAGCCGTGATGCCCAGCGCCACGATATCGGCGCCGCTGGTGGCGGTGGCGGCCACGATGTCGGGCAGCGGCGTCTGCACCCCCAGCGGGATGGTGTGGCAGCCTTCCATCACCATGAAACACTCGGCCATGAGCAAGCCCAGGCTGTGCACCTCCCCCGGCAACGTGGTGATGAGGATGCGCGGCGGTGCAGGTTCGCGCGCCTGGGCGAGCTGCCCCAGCGCCTGGCGCATCACCGACTGCAGGATCTCGGTGTACAGGTGCTCCTCGTACACCGCCAGCTGGCCCTCGAGCCACGCCTGACCGACCTGCACATTCATGGGCACCACGCACTCGGTGATCAGGCGGGCCAGGCCCCGCTCCATCAGCGTGCGCGCCATCGCCTGGCGCAGGCCATGCGCGTCCTGGCGGCGCAGCATGGGCATCCAGGACTCGGTGGCCAGGTCAGACACCTCACCGGCGGTGGCCTCCGGTTGAATCCGGCCGGCCTGTCGCTGCGTATCCAGTGCAACCAGGTCGGCCAGCGGCAATGCAACCACCCCGCCGGGCCGGTGTCCGGCATCGATGAGACGGCGGATGTGCCGCAGTCGAATCAGTTGATCATTGTTGTATTGGCGCTCGCCGAATGCATCTCGCACCGGCATGGGAAATCCATAGCGCCGCTCCCACACCCGCAGCGTGTCTTTGGACAGGCCGGTGTCCCGTTCGACATCGGCGATGGTGTGTCCGGCAGGGGTTTCTGAGCTTGAGCTTGTCATGGACAAATGATCCAATGGATGGCCAGATTATGGAGTTTTTGTCATGAATTCAGCACTTGTCCACGTCAATGTCCGTTTATTTCAGCGCCTGATGGTGGGCTGCATGGTCGCCGGTGCGGCGCTGTTGGGTCCGACCGTGCGGGCACAGTCGCCCAAACCCACCGCGGCCGCCACCGCCTGTCCGGTGCTGCTGCAGCACCGCTTTGACCGTTTGCAGGACGAAAAGCCGCAGTCGCTGTGTCAATACAGTGGGCAGGTGGTGCTGGTGGTCAACACCGCCAGCTTTTGCGGTTTCACCAGCCAGTACGAAGGTCTTGAGGCGCTGTACGCCAAGTACAAATCGCAAGGCCTGGTGGTGCTGGGATTCCCGGCCAACGATTTCGGCCGCCAGGAGCCGGGCAACAACCAGGCCATTGCCGACTTCTGCGAAAACACCTTCGGCGTGAAATTCCCCATGTTCAGCAAGACGAGCGTGGTCGGGCGAGAAGCCAACCCGCTCTACAAACAGCTGGCGCAAAAGACCGGCGAGACCCCGCAATGGAACTTTCACAAGTACCTGATCGCCCGCGACGGGCAGGCCGTGCGCAGCTACCCAAGCACCCTCGACCCCAAAAACCCCTCATTGATCAGGGATATCGAACGATTCTTGTCGGCCAAATCGTGACTGATCAGTCACAATAAAACTGTTCAGTCTATTTTGACCACCACCACCGTCATGCACGCACCCACGCCAGACCGGAACCACCGCATCCGCGCATTCGTCCGGAACTTTTTCGAGCGTGTTTTTCTCTCAGTGGGCAAGCCGGTTCAGCCACCGGCATCCGAATTCCGTTTTGCACTGCGAAGCCTGTCCGGTCCTCGTGACCGGGCTGAAATCCCGAGGCGCTTCTCCTCCTCCTCCCTCCCTCCCTTGTTCGTTTCGGGGCGCTTCGCAGGCTTTTGTATCTCGACCAGCGCCGCTGGCTCCAACTGAGGTCTGATGATGTTCACAGACCTCCCCAACACCCCGGCCCGCACCGCCCACCGAGCGCCCCGCGTGGCCATCGTCGGCTCAGGCATCTCCGGCCTGGCCGCCGCCCACACGCTGCAGGGTCTGGCCGACATCACGCTGTTTGAAGCAGGCGACTACTTCGGTGGTCACACGCACACCGTCGACATGACCTTGCC
>JANPKR010000057.1:0-14198 GCA_031426175.1 Hydrogenophaga sp.
GGTGGTGCAGCACAACGGCACGCGCGTCGAGACCATGGTGGTCTCACCGCGCATGGCCGAGCTGCACGCGCTCATGCCGTTCAAGGCACCGGCCGACATGAGCAAATACGTGCTCTCTCCCATGCCGGGGCTGCTGGTTGAGGTGGCGGTGCAGCCGGGCCAGAGGGTTCAGGCCGGGGAGCGTGTGGCCGTGATCGAAGCCATGAAAATGGAGAACGTGTTGTTCGCTGCGGCCGATGGCGTGGTGGGCAAGGTGCTGGCTGCCAAGGGCGAATCGCTCGTGGTGGACCAGCCCATCGTCGAGTTCGAATGAGCTCGGCGGGGACGGCTACCCCACAGACAGCGGGCTTTGAATTGCGCTACCCTGCGGGTCACGACGACTCTGAAGGGGACTGCATGCGGCAAGGATTGGCTTTTGCGCTGGGATATTTGCGCAATCCAAGGCGGGTGGGCGCCATCGCCCCGGCTTCCAAAGCGCTGGCGCAAGCCATCCTGAACGAAGTGATGCGGTCCGCGCCCGGGACCTTGATCGAGGTGGGCGCCGGCACCGGCGCCGTTACCCGGGCTCTGCTGCCGGCGCTGGCCCGGGTCGACCGCTTCATGGTGATCGAACGGGACCCTGGCTTTGCCCAACTGCTGCGCCGAAGCTTTCCCGATCTCGAGGTGCTCAACCATTGCGCCACCCGGCTGGACACGCTGGACATCGAAAAACACAGTCCGGTCACGGTGGTGTCGTCCCTGCCCCTGCTGTCGATGACGCGCGACGAGGCACACGGCTGCATCGACGCCATGGTGGCGCTGGTCGAAAGCCGTCCGGGGTCGCGCATCATTCAATACACCTATGCATCACCCCACCTTCGCCCGTTCAAGGACATTCCAGTTGGGTGGCGCTGGCGCCGCGCCGCTTCCATCTGGGCGAACCTGCCACCGGCCACGGTGTGGACCCTGGAGCAGGCGAGCCACCCCTCCCGTCCTTCACACAGCCACAACGGTTTTCACTGAGACATGAGTACATCGGCCACCACATCCCGTCCGTTCAAGGTTCTGGGTATCCAGCAAATCGCCATCGGTGGGCCCGACAAGCAGCGCCTGCAGAAACTCTGGGTCGACATGCTCGGCCTGGAGGTCACCGGCACCTTCCGCAGCGAACGCGAGAACGTGGATGAGGACATCTGCGCCATCGGCAGCGGGCCATTCAAGGTCGAGGTTGATCTGATGCAGCCGCTGGATCCGGAGAAAAAGCCCGCGGTGCACGCCACGCCGCTCAACCACGTCGGCCTCTGGATCGACGACCTGCCCGAGGCCGTGAACTGGCTCACAGCCCAGGGTGTGCGTTTTGCACCAGGCGGCATCCGCCAGGGCGCAGCGGGCTTCGACATCACCTTTTTGCACCCCAAGGCGAACAATGAGTTCCCGATTGCCGGTGAGGGCGTGCTGATCGAGCTGGTGCAGGCGCCGCCCGAGGTGGTCAGTGCGTTTGCCCGGCTGTCCGCTCGGCCCGGCTGAGCCTTGCCGGGGTCGTCACTCCGCGATCATGTAGGTCTTGGAAAGGGTTTCCAGCACCTCGAACTCGCCGGCAAAGCCCGGGGGAATGTAGAGGCCCTCGCCCGGGCCGATTTCTTCAAACCCGCCCAGCGCGTCGTGCACCCGGCAGCGGCCCACCAGCACAGTGAAGAGTTCGCGCTCGGTCTCGCCCATGGCGATGCGCCAGCGGCCTGTCTCGCAGCGCCACACGCCGCAGTAAACCCGCCCGGCGGGCAGGGCGGTATCCACCCGGTTCCAGGTCTCGCGCAGCGGATTGCCTTGCACCAGACGATCGGGCTTGGGATGGTCTGTTTGCGGTGCGCCAGTGGGCTGGGAGGTGAGCTTGATCAGGCGTTGTACGGGTACGTTCATGGCGGAATTGTGCCGTCAGACACCGCAGAAACAACGAGAAAATCGGGTATTGGGCTGTTGTTCGAGGGATTGTTCAAAGGGCGGCCGGCCTACGCTTGGGCTGTCCGGGGGCCGCATGTCAGCGCACCGGGCCCACACCTTCCAGGAGCTCGCCATGAGCACGGTCCCTTCACAGCAAACGCCAGCCACCGCCATCTCTTCGGCCGTACGCCATGCGCCCGACGCGTCGCAGCTTTGGCCCCACGACCTGCTCGAAGCCTTTTGCCTGCGCATGTTCAGCCAGGGCATGTGCGTGAGCCGTGCCCTGATGCAGCACGACCGGCGCTACGGTCTGGAGCAGCTCACCCACGCCCACAACATGGCCGACGACACGCTGCGTGTGATGGCGGTCCAGCTGTTCCGGCATTTTGAAGCCCGCCAGTCGGGGATTTCCCGACCCCACTGAGCGTCAGTGGGATCTCAAGCCCGCTCTGTTCCGGTCGATACAACCTCATACCCACAGAGGAGAGACTCGCGCATGTCCGGCTTCAACCCATTGTCCCCCGGCGTCTGGCTGATGCGGCGCCTGCGCCTGCGAGGCAAGCTGCTGTTGATGGCCGCGTCGTCCCTGGTGCCTCAGGTGGTTGTCTGGCTGATCTCAGGGCGGCCTTCGGCCAGCGGCTGGCTGCTGGGCATCGAGCTGGGCGGTGCGGCCGTGCTGGTTTATCTGATGCTGAGTTTTTACGTGAGCTTCATGAGCGATTTCCGCCAGGTGCTTTCCAGCCTGGAGCAGACCGCCTCGGGCAACCTGCGCACTGTGCCCAAGGCCAGCGGCACGGACGAACTGGCCGACCTTACCTGCCTGCTCGATCGCATGGTCGGCAATCTCTCGGCGATGGTGGCAGAGGTGCGCAGCAATTCCGCCCTGGTGGCCCACGCTGGCAAAAGCCTCGCCACCGGCAACCGCGATCTCGCCGACCGCACCGAACAACAAGCGGCCAACCTGGAGCAGACCGCGGCCAGCGTGCACGAGCTCTCCAGCACGGTGCAGCAGAACGCCAGGACCGCGGGCGATTCCGACCACCAGGCCGCGCAGGTGCGCGACGTGGCGGAGTCGGGCGCGCAGTCGATGGGCCGAGCGGTCGAGTCGGTGGAGGGCATCCAGAAAAGCGCACAGCAGATGAACGAGATCATCGGTGTGATCGACAGCCTGGCATTCCAGACCAACATCCTGGCGCTCAACGCGGCGGTGGAAGCCGCCCGCGCGGGGGAGCAGGGCAGGGGCTTTGCGGTGGTGGCTGCCGAGGTTCGTTCGCTGGCCCAGCGCTCGGCCGCATCCGCCAAAGAAATCCGCCAGCTCATCGAGGCTTCGCGCCTGCAGGTCGAAGCCAGTGTGGCGCAGATCCGCACCGCGGGCAGCAGCATCCAGCAGATTGCCAACGGCGTGCGCGGCGTGGCGGCCAACATGTCACTGATCTCGGCGTCGAGTGCCGAGCAGAGCTCCGGCCTGAGCGAAATCTCCTCCGCTGTGTCGCAGCTGGACGAGATCACCCAGCGCAACGCACAGATGGTCGAGCGCGCCGTGGCGCAGGCCGATCAGCTGGAGCAACGTGCCGCGCATCTGTCCAAAGCAGTGTCGTCTTTCATGCTGCAGCAGGGCACGGCCGAGGAAGCCATGCAGCTGGTGGACCGGGCGCAGGCCTTGCGTCAGCAGCGCGGGCGCGACGCTTTTGTGCGCGAAATCACCACGCCGGCCAACAACTTCTTTGATCGCGACATGTACGTCTTCGCGCTGGACAAAAGCGGCGTCTACCGCTCGTTCGGCGGCAAGCCCGAGAAGGTGGGCAGCCGTGTGCAGGACATCCCCGGCATCGACGGCCAGGCGCTGCTCAACGCCATCGTGTCGCAGGCAGAAGCCGGCGCGGGCTGGGTCGAGTACGACATCGGCAATCCGGCCAACGGCAGCATCCAGGCCAAGATGTCGTATGTGGTGAAGGTCGACGACCTCTACGTGGGCTGCGGCGTTTACAAGACCGCGGCCGCGCGTCAGGCGGCCTGATTCAGGCCGAGGTTCAGGCGCTGTTTCGTTTGGCCCGGGCACGGGCCAGCGCGGCTTCGATCACGGAGCGCTTTTTGTCCAGCAGGGCTGCGTCGGTGATCTGAGAGTGCGCCGCCAGGTCGCTCAGCTTTTCCTGTGCCTTGGCCTCCAGCTGCAGGTCTTGTTCGTGCTTCTCGCTGGCAAGGCGCATTTGCCGGGCTTCGTAACGTGTCTTGCCCTGACGCGCCTGCTCCGCCGTCCAGGCCTGCCAGCCGGTGCGCTCACCGCTGACGATCTCCAGCGAGATGCAGTCCACCGGACACACCGGCAAACACAGCTCGCAGCCTGTGCAGACGGGTTCGATCACGGTATGCATGCGTTTGTTGCTGCCCACAATCGCATCGGTGGGACAAACCTTGATGCACAGCGTGCATCCGATGCACCACTCTTCGTCGATCACGGCCACCGTCACCGGCCCCTCGATGCCGTTGTGAGGGTTCAGGGGCGTGGCCGCTCGGCCTGTGATCGCGGACAGTCGAGCGATGCCTTCCGAGCCACCGGGCGGGCACTGGTTGATGTCGGCGCTGCCGTCAGCGATGGCCAGCGCATAACTCGCGCAGTCGGGATAGCCGCAACGCGTGCACTGGGTTTGCGGCAGGGCGGCGTCAATGCGCCGGGCGAGGTCGTTCATGACGGCCAATATACCGGCGTCGTTGAAGACCGCCGGGTTCCCCAGATGATGTGTCTCAGGCCGCCGAGTTGCGCGGCTTGCGCGCGGCGGTTGGCTTGGCCGTGGGCTTGGCAGCCTTGGCCGTTACCGCCTTCACGGCGGCCTTGGCTGCGGGCTCGACAGCCGCCTTGGCCGGGGCCTTGCCAGCGGCTTTCACTGGCTTGGGGGTGGCCACCGCAGCCGCCACGGACGAAGGCTCCATCGCGGGCTGGTGAGCCTTGAGGAAGCTCTTGACCACCGGATGCACAAACTCGCGCCAGCGGCGCCCGCTGAAGATGCCGTAATGGCCCGCGCCTGCCGCTTCGTAGTGCATCCGGTGCGTCTTGGGAATGCCGGTGCACAAGTCGTGCGCGGCAGCGGTCTGGCCCGAACCGGAGATGTCGTCGAGCTCACCTTCCACGGTCAGCAGGGCGGTGTGCTGGATGTCCTGCGGGCGCACGCGCTCGAGCTTTCCCTGTGGGTTCTTCACGTCCCAGGTGCCATTGACCAGCTTGAAGTCCTGAAAAACGGTTTCGATGGTTTCCAGGTAGTAGTCGGCGTCCATGTCCAGCACAGCGTTGTACTCGTCATAGAACTTGCGGTGGCTTTCCGCGCTCTCGTTGTCGCCCTTGATCAGGTCCTTGAAGTAGTCGTAGTGGCTCGACGCGTGGCGGTCGGGGTTCATGGCCACGAAGCCTGTGTGTTGCAGGAAGCCGGGGTACACGCGGCGGCCGGCACCGGGAAAGTTGGCGGGCACGCGGTAGATCACGTTGTTCTCGAACCAGCTGTGGGCGCGCTGCGTGGCGAGGTTGTTCACCGAGGTGGGTGATTTGCGGGCGTCGATGGGGCCGCCCATCATCGTCATGGACAGCGGCGTGGTTTCGCCCCGGCTCGCCATGAGCGACACCGCCGCCAGAACCGGCACAGTGGGCTGGCAGACGCTGATCACGTGGCAGTTGCCGTAGCCTTTTTGCAGGTGGCGAATGAACTCCTGCACGTAGTTCACATAGTCGTCGAGGTGGAACTCACCCTCGGAAAGCGGCACCAGACGGGCGTTTTTCCAGTCGGTGATGTAGACCTTGTGGTCCTTCAGCATGGTGCGCACCGTGTCGCGCAGCAGCGTGGCGTAGTGACCGGAGAGGGGCGCCACGATCAACACCACCGGCTCGCCCTTGAGCTTGGCCAGCGTGTTGGTGTCGTCAGAAAAGCGCTTGAATCGGCGCAGTTCGCAGAAAGGTTTGTCGATTTCGATGCGCTCGTGAACGGCCACTTCGATACCGTCGATGTCCACCGTGTGGATACCAAACACCGGCTTCTCATAATCCTTGCCCAGACGGTGCATCAGGTCGTAGCCGGCCGAGATGCGCTGGGCAATCGGCAGCTGCGCCAAGGGCAGGGAGGGGTTGGTGAACAGCTTGGCGGCCACTTCGGCCAGGTCTGAAAACGGCTCCATCATGGAGCGCTGGGTTTCGTAAATCTGGTAGAGCATGGGTGTCCGGCTTCGTTATGTTGCAGTGCAATATATCAGCATGTATTCAGGTGCGTTAGCGTGATAACACCTAATTTTCAGGGGCATCTGTCACCTTCGTGAAAGAAACTTGACCTTCGATTCCCACGGTGGGCCAGACGGCGAAGATCAGATTCCCCGCTGAGCGCATGCAGGTGCTGTTCGTTGGGAGCGGCAGCCTTGTGAATGAAAAAGGGCCGCTCCAACGCGGCCCTTTCTTGCTGGAGCGCGCCCGCTCAGACCACTTTGGCGATCGACTGGCAAACGTAGTCGATGTTTTTGCTGTTCAGCGCGGCCACACACATGCGACCAGTGTCGGTGCCATACACGCCGAACTCGCTGCGCAGGCGCACCATTTGGTCTTTGCTCAGTCCAGAGTAGCTGAACATGCCGATCTGGCTGGTGATGAAACCCATGTCCTGCTTCACACCGGCGGCCTTCAGACCATCGACCAGCTTCTGGCGCATGGCCTTGATGCGCACGCGCATCTCGCCCAGCTCTTTTTCCCAGAGGGCACGCAGCTCGGGGTTGTTGAGCACGGCCGCCACCACCGCGCCGCCGTGGATCGGAGGGTTGGAGTAGTTGGTGCGGATGGCGATCTTGAGCTGCGACAGCACACGCGAGGCCTCTTCAGCGCTGTCGCACAACACGGACAGGGCGCCCACGCGCTCGCCGTAGAGGCTGAAGCTCTTGGAGAACGAGGTCGAGACAAAGAACACCAGGCCCGCGGCCACAAACTTGGCGATCACCGCGCCATCTTCGGAAATGCCGTGGCCAAAGCCTTGGTAGGCCATGTCGAGGAACGGGGTGAGGCTGCGGGCCTTGACCACGGCAATCACCTGGTCCCACTGCTCGGGGGTAATGTCGTAGCCGGTGGGGTTGTGGCAGCAGGCGTGCAGCACAACGATGGTGCCGGGCGCGGCGGCGTTCAGGCTGGCAAGCATGCCGTCGAAGTTGACGCCGCGCTTTTCAGCGTCGTAGTAGGCGTAGGTGCCCACGGTGAAGCCTGCGTTGGTGAAGAGGGCACGGTGGTTTTCCCAGCTTGGGTCGCTGATCAGAACCGTTGCATTCGGGTTCAGGCGTTTGAGAAAGTCGGCGCCGATTTTCAAGCCGCCCGTGCCTCCGATGGCTTGCACCGTGGCCACCCGGCCGGATTTCACGGGCTCGGAATCCACGCCGAACACCAGACCTTTGACCGCCGAGTCATAGGCCGCGATGCCATCGATGGGCAAGTAGCCGCGCGCGGTGGGCTTGTCCATCATGGCCTTCTCGGCGCTCTGAACGCACTGCAGCAGGGGCAGCTTCCCGTTGTCGTCGAAATACACGCCAACACCCAGATTGACCTTGTTGGGGTTGGCGTCGGCGGCAAAGTGTTCGTTCAGACCCAGAATCGGGTCGCGCGGTGCCATTTCGACAGCGGTGAAGAGGGACATGCTGGGGTTCCTGTAAGTTGGTAGACGGCTCAACCCGGCATTTTAGTCGGCGGGTCTTTGCAGGCATGCCGCACCAATGTCCGTTGGTGCGCCAGCGCACCCAGGCAGAAGTAAATTCGACGGACTGTGCGGCCTTCCTCACTTTGGGTACTTCGTCACACATTGTCGGTAGTCATGCCGCAGGGGTGTGCGGTATATTCAAAAAGACCGTTAACTTTTATTAACATTTGACCGTGCTTTTGAGGACTAGAACCATGCAAAAACATACTTCAGAACTCATGCGCACCCTGGCTCGGGGTACCGCTCTGGTGGTCTTGGTGCTCGGTGCGGTCGGCTGTGCGACACAGAACGCCAACCCGCCAGCGCCAACCACTGCTGCCAGCTCCACCTACGAATACAAAGTAGGGCCAGGCGACACCCTGAACATCAACGTCTGGCGCAACCCCGAGCTCTCTTCCACCGTGCCGGTGCGCCCCGATGGAAAGGTCTCCACCCCACTGGTGGATGAATTGGTCGCCCAGGGCAAGACACCCACCGAAATTGCCCGCGATGTTGAAAAGGCGCTCGGCAAGTTCGTGCGCGACCCCGTTGTTACTGTCATCGTCACCAACTTCGTGGGTCCGTACAGCGAGCAGATTCGCGTGGTGGGCGAGGCCACCAAGCCGCAGTTCCTGCCCTACAAGCAGAAAATGACTGTCATGGACGTGATGATCGCCGTGGGT
Source organism: Hydrogenophaga sp. (assembly GCA_031426175.1). GTDB lineage: Bacteria > Pseudomonadota > Gammaproteobacteria > Burkholderiales > Burkholderiaceae_C > Hydrogenophaga. The sequence continues at coordinate 8,285 of JANPKR010000057.1, forward strand.
GGTCTTACTGAGTTTGCCGACGGCAACAAGGCCACCATCATCCGGGCCAGCGAAAACAACAAGCGCTACGGCGTGCGTTTGCAAGACCTGGTCAAACGCGGCGATATCTCCGCCAACGTCGAAATGCTGCCCGGCGACATTCTGATCATTCCCCAGGGCTGGTTCTGACCTGGAACTGCTGGCACTGACCACCGCTGCAAGGCGCTCGGTGGTTTCTTTTCATTCCTGTCCTCACCCACAGTTGCGTGCATGCAAGACCTCATTGATCAAATAACGACCTTCTTGCGGGGCATGTGGAAGTACCGCCGTCTCGGCGTGCTCGTTGCGTGGCTGGTGGCTGCTGCCACGGCCACAGTCATCTTCCTGATGCCCGACCGCTACGAAGCTTCGGCGCGTGTGTACGTGGACACGCAGTCGATCTTGCGACCCCTGATGTCGGGCCTCGCGGTGCAGCCCAACATCGAGCAGCAGGTCACCATGCTCAGCCGCACCTTGATCAGCCGGCCAACGGTCGAGAAGCTCATCCGAATGGCCGATCTTGACCTGGGCGCCAAGACCAAGGAGCAACAGGACGCGCTCATTGCCCAGGTGACGGGGTCGCTGGCCATCCGCTCTACCGGCCGCGACAACCTCTACACCTTGTCATACCGCGGCGAAAGCCCCGACAAAGCGTTGCGTGTCGTTCAGTCGCTCATGACGATCTTCGTTGAGTCCAGCCTGGGTGACTCCAAAACCGACTCGGACACAGCGCGTCGCTTCATCGAAGATCAGATCAAAAACTATGAAACCCGTTTGACGGAAGCCGAAACGCGCCTCAAGGAGTTTCGTCTGCGCAACCTGGATGTGCAAAGCCAGGGCGGGCTCGACATGGCAGGGCGCATGACGGAGATTGTCAACACTCTGAACCAGGCCAAGCTCGAGCTGCGAGAAGCGGAAAGCGCCCGCGACGCTGCCCGGCGCCAGCTCGACCAGGCGCGCGCCGCGCAGCGAGCCACGCCGGCCGCTGGCGGTGGCCCCTCGTTTGCGACACCCGAGCTCGACGCCCGCATTGACCCGCTCAAACGCAATCTCGACAGCCTGTTGCAGCGCTTCACCGAGCAGCATCCCGACGTGGTCAACACGCGCCGCCTGATCAAGGAGCTGGAGGAGCAGAAGCGCAAGGAAGTCGCCGAGCTTCAGCGCGCGGCAGCGGCCAACCCCGGTCAACCGACCATGGAGACCAACCCCGCCTTGTTCGAACTGTCGCGCATCAACTCTGCGGCCGAGGTGCAGGTGGCTTCTTTGCGCGCCCGCGTGGCCGAGTTCGAATCGCGCGCCAACCGCGCCCGTGAACTGATGCGAGCGGCCCCGCAAATCGAAGCCGAGCAGGCCCAGCTCAACCGCGACTACGAAATCAACCGCAAGAACTATGAAGACCTGGTGGCGCGGCGCGAGTCCATCACCATGAGCGGTGAACTGGAAAGTGCGTCCAGCCTGGCCGACTTTCGTGTCATCGACCCACCCCGGGCCGAACCGAAGCCGGTTGCTCCCAACCGCATCTTGTTGATGCCGCTGGCCCTCCTGGCTGCGCTGGCTGCGGGCCTGGGCTTCACGTTCTTGATGAGCCAGGTTCGGCCAGTCTTCTTTGATGCGAATTCGCTGCGCGCAGCCACCGATCTGCCCTTGCTGGGTGTCGTGACCCTGGTCAAGCACGACGCCTTGCGCCAGCGGGAACGTCGCAGCCTGATGCGTTTCGCAGTTTCCGTGTTGGCCCTGGTGGTCGTGTTTGTGGTCGGTATCGCGGTGATGTCCTACCGCGCCGGTCTTTGAAGGTGATTGCCCATCATGTCCAGTCTCATTGAAAAGGCCGCCCAGCGGCTTGAGCAGTTGCGCCAGGCGGGAGCCGACATTCCGGCCGACTTGCCCGTGCAGGTTGGCGTACCCGACCAGGCGGCCGCATCGGTGGCTTCCGCAACTGCAGCGCGTTCGCATTCTGTGCAGTCCGAAGCTCGCGCGAGCGACGGCATCCAGTCGAAGGCGGTGCAGATGGACCTGGAGACACTTCGTGTGGCCGGGTTTGTCACGCCCAATGCTCCGCGCTCACCCATCGCCGACCAGTTTCGCGTGATCAAACGCCCACTGCTGGCCAACGCCACCGGCAAGGGTGCCGCACCCGTGCCCAACGGCAACTTGATCATGGTCACGAGCGCCATGCCCGGCGAGGGCAAGAGCTTCACCGCCATCAACCTGGCCATGAGCATTGCCATGGAGCTCGACTACCGCGTGCTGCTGGTGGACGCCGACGTGGCGCGGCCTTCCCTGCGCCAGGCTCTGGGCCTGGCAGCCGGACCGGGTCTGCTCGACTTGCTCATCGACAGAAAGACCCGCATGTCGGACGTCCTGTTGCGCACCAATGTCGACAAACTGAGCGTGCTTCTCAGCGGTACGCCACATCCGCGCGCCACCGAGCTGCTGGCCAGCGACGCCATGACCTCGCTGATCGAAGAAATGGGCCAGCGCTACCCCGATCGCATCATCATTTTTGATTCGCCGCCCTTGTTGCTGACCACAGAAGCCCGCGTATTGGCAACCCACATGGGCCAGATCATCGTGGTGGTGCAGGCCGAAAAGACCCTGCAATCGCAGGTCAGGCATGCCATGACCACCATCGAAGCCTGTCCGGTGAAGTTGGTGTTGCTCAACCAGGCACGTGGGGGTGATCAGGATGCCTATGGCTATGGCTACGGTTATGGCTATGGTTATGGTCAAACCGCCAGTCAGGCGGCCGACGCCAATGTACCGTTGGCCCCTGCAACATGAATCGCAGCACCGGGACTGACCTCGTGAAGACCCGCTGCATTCCAGTGCCCTCCGCGCTTGCACAGCGGTCTGCGCTGCTTGCACTCGGTGCTTTGGCCGCCGCTGCACTGGGCACGGTGGCTCACGCGCAGGACAGCGTTGACGCCGTGGATGCACCCGGCCCCAAGCCGGCTGTGTGGATCGAGCGCCGCGTCACGGTGGGACAGACCTTGTCCACCAACGGCAACCTGTCCAACAACGCACGAAGCGAACAGACCACCGAAGTCACGCCCGGCATTCGCGCGGTGTTCAACACCCCGAGCGTGCAGGGTTTCGTCGATTACTCGCTGAGCGCGCTGTACTACGCACAAGGCACCTCGGGCAACCAGTTCCGCAATGCGCTGAACGCGAGTGCCAAGGTCAACGCCTGGGACAACCGGGCTTTCATCGACCTGTCGGGTGTGGTGTCCAACCAGGCCATCTCCGCCTTTGGCCCGCAGTCGGTCAACGGCAGGTCCGACACCAACCAGTCGGAAACCGCCAGCTTCCGTTTTTCGCCCTACTTGCGCGGCAGCTTCGCGGGCGACACCGATTACGAACTCCGATACAGCCTGCAGACTGCCGACACGGACACAGCCACAAGGTCCGACATCACCGATCAGTCGGTCTCGTTGCGGCTGGGTAGCCGCCCGGCTGGCCAGACCCTGGGTTGGTCATTCAACGCATCGTCGGGCGCCACCGACTACAGCCGTGGCCGCGACACCGAGTCCAGCAGCGCACAGGGCGGCCTGATCGTCGCCGCTTCCCCGCAACTGCAGGTGACCCTGCTCGCCGGCGTCGAGTCGAACGACGTCATCACGCTGCGCAAGCAGTCATACAACACGTCTGGTATCAACGCAGAGTGGCGTCCTTCGCCGAACACACGCGTGTTTGTCGGCGTTGAAAATCGTTACTTTGGTACTGGGCACAACATCGCGCTGCAGCACCGCACCGGGCAGACGTTGTGGAGTTACACCGACACCAAGGGTGTGGCCAACAACCCATTGCAGGAAGGCGCTGTCTCGCTCGGCACGAACTTCGACTTCTTCGACCAGCAATACCAGCAACTCATTCCAGACCCGGTGCTTCGCGCGAGGTTTGTGAACGACCTGCTGCGGTTCTACAACCTGCCGGCGGACGAGCTCGCTGTTCAAAACTTCCTTACCTCATCCGCCACGCTGGACCGCGTGCAACGCCTCTCGGTGGCGCTCTCCGGCATTCGCAGCGTGTGGACGCTCTCGGTTTACCGCAGCGACTCCAGCCGCCTGGATACCTTCGTCAGCGGTGGTGACGACTTCGACTTCAACACCGACATCGAACAGCAAGGCTGGAGCCTGAACTACGCGCACCGCCTGACCCCGCTGACCTCGCTCAACGCCGGACTGACCAACCAAAAGAGCGTCGGCAGTTCTGGCCTTAACCTCCGATCCACCACGGTTTCTGTTGGCCTGGGCACCCGCTTGAGTCGCCGCACGTCTGCCAGCGTTCAGCTGCAGCGCGGCAATTACAACGGCTCCTCCGGTTCCTACAACGACACCGCCATCTCGGGTTTCATCACCCACCGGTTCTGATCCATGTACGAAGCCTTTTACGGGCTGAGCAGCAAGCCTTTCCAGCTCAACCCAGACCCCCGTTTCTATTACAGCAGCAAGCCGCATCGGCGCGCGCGCTCCTACCTTGTCTACGGCGTGATGCGTGGCGAGGGTTTCATCGTCATCACGGGTGAGGTTGGTGCGGGCAAAACCACCATCGTGCGCGACCTGCTCGACAGCCTGGAAAACGGTTCGGTCGTGGCAGCGCACCTGGTAAGCACGCAACTCGGCGCTGAAGACGCGCTCAAGCTTGTGTGTGCTGCGTTCGGCGTGCCGGTGCGCGGCACCGGCAAGGCCGACATGCTGATGGCGCTCGAAGCCTTCTTCATCACCCAGACCACGCAAGGCAAACGCTGCCTGCTGATCGTGGACGAAGCGCAGAACCTGCAGCCGCTGGCGGTGGAAGAGCTGCGCATGCTCTCCAACTTCCAGTTCGGCGATCAGGCCTTGTTGCAAACGTTTCTGGTGGGTCAGCCGGAGTTCCGCGAAATCCTGCAAGGTCCAAGCATGCTGCAGTTGCGCCAGCGCATCACCGCACGCTGCCACCTGGGCCCGCTCGACGAGGAAGACACCCGCGCCTATGTGGAGCACCGGCTCAAGTGCGCGGGCGCCACCGACAAGCCGACGTTTGAGCCTGCCATTTTTCCTGCGCTGTTCCAGCATTCGGGTGGTATTCCGCGGCGCATCAACACCTTGTGCGACCGCCTGTTGTTGCTGGGCTACCTCTCCGAGATGACGCACCTCACGCTGGATGCGCTCAAGGAAGTGGTGGCCGAGATGCAGGTGGAAAACTCTGTCGCGCCTTCGCGTGTGGCCGAAGACCAGGAGCGCTGGGCGCACCTGCCCAACGCCGGTGCCAGCGCTGCCCCCACCTGGCTGAACGACGACATGGACCTTTCCGAGCTTTCGCTTGACCCGACCCTGGTTGATGGTATGAGCGACCAGCTCACCCGCGTGTCGGCCGAACAGCTCAGCACCCGCCTGCTGCGCATGGAGCGCAGCGTGCTGCGACAGGAGCGCATCAGCCTGGAGATCCTGAGCTCGCTCAAGAAGATCGTGGCCGCCGCCCGCAAGCCCCGCCCGGCAGGTTCCACCACCGACATGCCCAAGTGACCGCCATGCTGACGCGCGCACCCATCACCAACGCCCTGACGATCGACGTTGAAGACTACTTCCAGGTCTCCGCGTTTGCGCCCCACATCGACCGTGCTGACTGGGACAACCGCGAATGCCGGGTCGAACACAACATCGACCGCATCCTCAAGCTGCTCGACGACAAGCACACCAAGGCCACGTTCTTCACGCTGGGTTGGGTGGCCGAGCGTTACCCGCAGATGGTGCGCCGCATCGTGGCCGAAGGGCATGAACTCGCCAGCCATGGCTACGGTCACCAGCGTGCGTCCGACCTGACCGAGACCGAGTTTTTTCACGACGTGTCGCACGCCAAGTCCTTGCTCGAAGACATCGGTGGTCGGGAAGTGCAGGGCTACCGCGCGCCCAGCTTC
>JANPKR010000058.1:0-1949 GCA_031426175.1 Hydrogenophaga sp.
ACTTCCAGCTCACGCAGGCGCGCCTGGGCGAGATGAGCGCGCTCATCGACGCCGCCGCCCTGCTCACCTACCGCGCGGCCTGGCAGCGCGACTGCAGCACCACCCAAGGCATGGGCACCTCGGCCTACACCACGGCCGCAGCAGCCGCCAAGCTCACCGCGACCGAGAACGCACAGCGCGTGATCGACATGGCGCTGCAGATGTTCGGCGGGCGCGGCGTGCAGGTGGGCCAGAAGGTGGAGAGCCTGTACCGCGACATCCGCTCGCTGCGCATCTACGAAGGTGCCAGCGAAGTCCAGCTGCTGATCCTCGGAAAAGCAGCGTTGCGCGCTTGAAGAGACCCCGCCATGTCCCAACGCCTCATCCCCAGCGCCCAGGTCGACCATTTCGTGCACGACCACCTGCCGCCGCCCGGGCAGTGGCCGCAGCTGCGCTTTGACCGACCCGAGCTGCAGATGCCGGCACAGGTCAATGCGGTGCAGGCGCTGTTCGAGCGGGCGATGGCCGCCGGGCACGCCGACCGGCCGCTGTTTCGCAGCGACGAGCGCACGCTGAGCTACGCGCAGGCACAGACCGAGGTGAACCGCATCGCCAACGCCCTCACGGTGGAGCTGGGTCTGGTGCCCGGCAACCGCGTGCTGCTGCGTGGCGGCAACTCGGTGGCCATGGCGCTGGCCTGGCTGGCCACGGTGCAGGCGGGGCTGATCGCGGTGGCCACCATGCCGCTGCTGCGCGCCAGGGAACTTGGCGCCATCCTCAAGAAGGCGCAGCCCGTGCTCGCGCTGTGCGACGTGAAACTGCAGGACGAACTCAAGGCTGCGCTGGCGACCGACCCGGCCACCGCCGGCATGACGATGCTGGTGTTCAACACCGTGGGTTCTGAGGCAACCAACTCGCTGGAGTCGATGGCCAAGCGCCAAGGCGCCCACAGCGCACCCTGCCCCACGGCCGCCACCGACATCGCCCTGCTCGCCTTCACCTCGGGCACCACCGGCACGCCCAAGGCCGCGGTGCACACCCACCGTGATGTGCTCGCCGCCTGCGAGACCTGGCCGCGCCATGTGCTGCGAGCCACCCCCGACGACATCGTCATGGGTTCGCCGCCGCTGGCCTTCACCTTCGGCCTGGGCGGCCTGCTGGTGTTTCCCATGTGGGCGGGTGCCTCGGTGTATTTCTCGTCCGTGCCTTACACGCCCGAAGGGATGGTGCAGCTGATGGCCCGTGTGGGCGCCACCATCTGCTACACAGCACCCACCTTCTACCGCCAGATGGCCGCGTTCGCCCAAGTGCACGGCATCGGCAAGTTGCGCATCAGCGTGAGCGCGGGTGAGGGCCTGCCCGACGCCACGCGCCAGCTCTGGAAAGCAGCCACCGGGCTGGAGATGCTCGACGGCATCGGCGCCACCGAGATGTTCCACATCTTCATTTCGTCGCCCCCTGAGTTAGTGCGCCGCGGCGCCATCGGCCAGGTGGTGCCGGGGTATCAGGCGCGCGTGGTGAACGACGACGGTGAGCCACTGCCGATCGGCGAAGTGGGCAAGCTCGCGGTGATCGGCCCCACGGGTTGCCGCTACCTCGACGACGAGCGCCAGACCCATTACGTCAGGGGCGGCTGGAACCACCCCGGCGACGCCTTCCGCATGGACGCCGACGGCTACTTTTTCTACCAGGCGCGCACCGACGACATGATCATCACCGCCGGCTACAACGTGGCTGGTCCCGAAGTGGAAGCCGCCTTGATGGAGCACCCGGCCGTGGCCGAGTGCGGCGTGGTGGGCAAGCCCGACGACGAGCGCGGCCAGATCGTGCAGGCCTTCGTGGTTTTGAAACCTGGCCACGCCGGTGACGCGGCGCAGGTGAAGGCGCTGCAAGACCATGTGAAGCACAGCCTCGCACCTTACAAGTACCCGCGAGAGGTGGTCTTCCTGACCCAACTCCCGCGCACCGAA
>JANPKR010000059.1:0-5465 GCA_031426175.1 Hydrogenophaga sp.
CACGAGGTGCGGGTAGTGGCCGCCCCGCCCTATTACCCCGCATGGAAGCTCGACGAGGGCTACCGGTGGCCGCCCTGGAGGCATGAGGTCTGGCGCGGTGTGGATGTCTGGCGCGCACCGCTGTGGGTGCCTCGCTGGCCCGGTGGTCTCAAGCGGGTGCTGCACCTGTGCACCTTTGCACTGTCGTCCCTGCCGGTGATGCTGCGCCAGACATGGTGGCGGCCCGACGTGGTGCTGACCGTGGCACCCGCTTTGGTGTGCGCGCCCATGGGCTGGCTCACCGCGCGCCTGAGCGGTGCGCAGTCCTGGCTGCATGTGCAGGACTTCGAGGTGGACGTGGCTTTGCAGATGGGCCTGCTCAAAGGCGAGGTCTTCGGTCGCACGATCCGTGCCATGGAATCCATGCTGCTCAAACGCTTTGATGTGGTGTCCACCATCTCGGAGCGCATGCGACAGCACCTGCTGCGCAAAGGCGTGGCGGCGCAACGCACGCACCTCTTCATGAACTGGGCCGACGTCGACCGCATCAAACCCTTGACCCAGCCCAGCAGCTACCGCGCCGAGCTGGGCCTGGCCGCGACCACACGCGTGGCTTTGTTCTCCGGCACGCTGAGCGCCAAACAAGGCCTGACCGTGATCCCGGAGGCCGCGCGCCTGCTGGCCCACCGGCACGATGTGTTGTTTGTGGTGTGCGGCGGTGGCGCCATGCAGGCCGAGTTGGAGCTCGCCGCGCGCACGCTGCCCAACCTCAGGCTGCTGCCACTTCAACCGCTGGAGCGGCTGGGTGAGTTGCTCGGACTGGCTGATATTCACCTGCTGCCCCAAAGCCAGGAGGCCGAAGACCTCGTGCTGCCCAGCAAGCTCACCGGCATGCTGGCCAGTGGCCGGCCCGTGGTGGCCACCTGCCGGGCAGGCACCGAGCTGGCTGCGGTGGTGGGACAGTTTGGCCGCGTGGTGCCACCCGGAGATGCCCGAGCGTTGGCGCAGGCCGTCACCGACCTGGTGGCCGACCCGGCACTCCGGAAGGTTCTGGGTGAACGGGCCAGGGCGCATGCCTTGCTGCATCTGGCACGCGATGGCGTGCTGCAGGCACTGGTGCGCCGCATGCAACCAGGCACACCGCAAGCCCAAGCCAGCACATGAAAGCGGCTCAGGCGTTTCCCCCTCCGGGCGACATCGTCATCTTCCAGCCGGAATTCGTGGAATTCGGCGGTGAAGAGCGTGTCATCCTGTCGCTGTCGGAAGGTCTGCATGCACAGGGCAAAGCGCACAGCGTGCTTTGCTATCGGGATCACATTGGCCTGGCACGGCACGCTCGCCTGGCGCTGCCGGTGTTTGAACTGCAGCCTGCGGCCGGCGGCTGGACAAGCGCCATGGCGCTGCGGGCCGCGCTGGCGCGCCTGAAGGCCAGGGGGGATCCAACTCCCGTTCTGTTCAGCATTCAGGCGGCCTTGCACGCAGGCATGGCCAATCTTTGGGGCCGACTGCCCTACGCTCTGCGCATTCCCGACACTTACAGCTTGCTGAACTACGAGACCGCGGCTGCAGGTACGCCCGACCGGTCGGAGCGGTACTCAGCACGACACTGGCTCACGCGCCACGGTATTCGCTCTGCGAAGGGCTTTGTTACCAACACGTGCGCGTTGGCCGACGAAATGCAGTCCCTGTACGGCCGCCGGGCCGAGGTGGTTTACCTGGGAGGCTTCGGTCAGCAGCCCATGGCGCAGGTGCCCGCGCGTTCCAGCCACCCGATCGAGCTGTTGAGCGTGTCGCGCCTGCAGAAGAGCAAGCGGGTGGACTGGATTCTGCGCAGCCTGGCCGATATCGTCGCCAGGCCGGCTGGTGAGCCCGACTTTGTGCTCCATGTGGTGGGCGCCGGGCCCGAGGACGCTGCGTTGAAGTCCTTGAGCGCAGCGCTGGGGCTGGGGCACCGCGTGCGCTTCCATGGCTTCGTGCCCGACACCACCTTGACCGACCTGTACCAGCGCTCCCACGTGTTCCTGATGCCCGCACTGCAGGGCTATGGGCTACCCGCCATTGAAGCCCTCTACCGCCGGCAAGGTGTGGTGCTCAACCACCAGTCGGGGGTGGTCGAACTACTCAAGCAATCCAACTGGGCCGTGGTGTCCGAAGCGGGCCCGGATGGTTTCACACTCGGCGTTCGCGACATGCTCAAACGCGTGTCGAGGCCCGACTTTTTTTCCCAGACCTTGCCCATCCTGCCCACCGAAGAAGCCTGGGCAAAAAACATCATCGGGTCGTTTGGCTGGTGAGGTGGCTGTTGAACACCACCGCCCTGAAGGCTCCCTGCCCTACCCCAAGAGGTACTGTCATGTCCAACACCCTGTTCCGGGTCACCCGCAGCCATTCCATCGGTCACATGATCAACTTGCGCATGGCTCGCCATTTGACGCACAGTTCCTCGCGCCACCAGTCGCAGCGTGGTCATCCGATGGCCATCTTTGCCAACGACCTGATAGGCATCCAGATCAACCAGTTCGGGCTGTACGAGCGAGAGGAGCTCCATCTCATGTTCGAGTTTCTGGCACCCCTGCTGCCGGTGTTCTCGACCGGCACGGCGCTGGACATCGGCGCCAACATCGGCAACCACGCGCTCTTCTTTGCGCGGCACTTCCGGCAGATTCATGCGTTCGAGCCGAATCCGCGCACCTTCGATCTCCTGCGATTCAACGCGCAATGGACGCCAAACGTCCAGGTGCATCGCCACGGACTGGGCGATCAGCGCGGTACGTTCGAGCTGATCGAACACAGCACCAACCTGGGCGGATCATCGATCCTAATCGGGGACAAGGGCCAAAGCAACGTGGTCTCCATCGAGGTGGAAACGCTGGATGCCACCAACATCGACACCACCGACCTGTGTTTCGTGAAGATCGATGTCGAAGGGTTTGAAGCGCAGGTGATCCGCGGCGGACTGGAGACCCTCAGGCGATGCCAGCCGCTGGTGGTGCTGGAGCAGCATGCCAGCGAGTTTGTGGATGGCAGTTCGCCGGCACTGACTTTGCTGACATCGCTGGGCTACCACTTCTGCTGGGAAGACAACGCACCGCTGCCACGAACCTGGATCGGTCGCAGAATCAACGACCTCAAGCGCGTCGCTTTCGGCGTGCAGCGCTCCGTCGTCACCGGCGATCGTGTTCCAGGGACCAACCACTCGATGCTGATGGCTGTGCCGCCACGGTTCCAGATCGCGCTGGGCTTGGCTCCCTCGGCGTGAAAATAGGTGAGTTCTCACGTGAGCATCCCATCCTGGTTCTCCCGCAGCGTCGGCCGCGTCCGCGAAGGCACAAAGATCCATCTCGTGCTCACGGCCGAGCTGTTGAACTGCTCCGCCGAGGTGCTGCACACCATGCGAGGCGCAACGGACGAGGCGTGCGAAGCCCTGCTGGTGGACCATGTGTCGCAAACCTGCGGGGGCGCCGTCGACTGGAAGGAGCACCCGCATGACATTGCCCAAATGGTCGCCACGTTTCTCACCGCTGAGCAAGCCAATCGCATCCGGGGAGCAACCCTCGATGGACAGCTGAAGCCACCACAAGCCGTGCACACACTTGACCAGCTGCTCGCTGACGCCGCCCAGGGGGTTCGCGCTCTGGACACCTTTGGCGACTGCTACATCGTGCTGGTGCTCTCACGCGATCTCTTGCCGCGCTTTGACGAGATCAACAAGCACTGGATCGCGCGCAGCGAGGTCTGACCGGCTGTGCGCACTAGGGGTTGGGCGCGCCCAGCACCTCGCGCAACCAGCCCATGTGCGCTGACACCACCACGCCGCCACCACCCGAGCCGCCCAGGCGGGGATCGCCCGTGGGAACACTGAAGCCGATGCTGAAGGTGTTGACGCCGGCGAGGTACCACTGACCGTCGAACTGCACGAAGGCCGCACTGCCGGAATCACCGTTGGCCAGGGTGGCTTCGCGCGCTGCGCCCAATGTGCCGTTGGCAGGCACCGGCGGCCCCAGGCGATTGCTGGAAAGGTCGGGGCCATCAAAATCGAAGAGGTAGGTGGCGGGTCGCCCGAGGAGGTCGGCGAACACCACATCGGCTCGGTTCTCGCCCGTGGTCAGCAGTGTGGTGCTGCCCCCGTGGCTCACCAGGCTGAGCACCCGCCCCAACACCGGCCCCATGAAAACACGAACCACCGGAAGACTGGCCGGGGCGGGTTGTGCCAGCTTCACAATGGCCAGGTCGGCGTGTACCGAAGGGTCGCCGGGCGCGTTGTTGGCGGTGTTGCCGGTGAAGAACGGATTCACGTGCACGGTGGCTGCAGCGCTTGAAAATCCCGCGCCTCCCGCTGCGCGAAATCGGATGAGCGCGGGGTTGGCTCCGTTGACCACATGGGCGGCGGTCAGCACGTGTTGTCGCCCGATGAGGGTAGCGCTGAAAAGTTGCCCCGCCACCTCCAGGCTGCCCACCGCAGCCCACGCCTGAACGGGTGGAACTTCGCTGGGGCTGGCCCCGCCCGTGAGCGCGTGGGCCGCCTGCGTGCCCGACCACACGGCAACCCAAAGGCAGCGCCGCAGCGCTGTCAAACCAGCGCGCACACGCTCCGCCCGTCGACGCAACACCGACAAAACCGCTTCGCCATCCAATCGGACCATGCCAACACCCTCGCTGAGCAGAAAACACCCGAACACAGCCCAAACCGGCCCCGCAAAATCGGAAGCTCGCAGCTGAGCCACGTGGCGAACATACCCAGGCTGGTGTGTCTTTGCTACCGCGTTTCAGCCTTTCCTTTGTTCGCAACGCCCCGTCAACCGCGCGGGTCGCTGAAAGGTGTTCACCATGAACCGTTTGAAAACCCTCTGCCGGGCGCTGTGCCTGACCACTGCCCTGGTTTCCACCGCCGGCGTTGCCACGGCGGCCAGCTCGCTGTCCGCATCGGGCGGTACCAGCACGAGCCTGTCGGGCGCACCCGGCAGGTTCGACCCCAACTGGTTCGGCGACGCATCGATGTACACCAGCGCCTTCGATCTGGGCTCCATGCTCAAGGGCGCCTCGCTGTTGCTCACGCAGCCTGCCGCCGTCACATACATGCTGGTGGGCTTTGAAGCGGGTTTCAACAACGCCCTGGTGTCGGGCGGCGAGCGCCTGAACAACCGCAGCGGCGCGTACGCCAACCTGGGCAGCTCGATCAGCTTCAGCCAGGTCACCGCGTCACCGCTGGACTTCAGCTTCCTGTCCAACGGCAGTGGCCCGCTGTTCTCCAACGGCAGCACCAACACCGGCGTGATCCTCGCGGCCGACCGCCAGAGCGCCCTGCTCCTGTTCAACGACGCATTCACTGGCGACGGTGACTTCGACGACATGGTGGTCCGTGTGACGATTTCGGCCGTGCCCGAGCCCGAGGCGCTGGCGATGTTGTTGGCGGGTCTGGGCGTGATCACGGCAGCGGTGCGTCGTCGTGGGTCAAAAGCAGTGCGCTCGGCCTGACCAGTCAAGCC
>JANPKR010000060.1:0-10585 GCA_031426175.1 Hydrogenophaga sp.
CATGCTGCGCTGGAGCGACGTTGTGGTGGGTGACTTCAACCACTTCTTCGACCTCAGCGCGCACGCCTGGGCGCTCACCGTGGGCGAACCCTGGCGCGTGGGTTTGCTCATTGACGAAGCGCACAACCTGATCGAGCGCGCGCGGCTGATGTACAGCGCGGAACTCGACCCGGCCACGTTGGCAGCGCTGCGCAAGGCACCCCCCCAAGGCCTCAAGGCTTCGCTCGATCGCCTGCACCGCTTCTGGGGAACGCTGGGCCGTGGGCAGGCGACTGAGCAGGTGCTGCTCAACGATCTGCCCGAGGGTCTCGTGGGCGCGCTGCAGCAGCACGCCGCCGATCTCTCGGAGCACCTGGCGCTTGACACCACCCCGCCCGACCTGCGGGTGCAGGCCTGGCTGTTCGAGGTGCTGCACTTCGTGCGCGTGGCCGAGGTGTTTGGCGATCACTCGCTGGTGGAGATCACACGCACCGAGCCGCGCACGCGCGCCCGCTCGCCGCGGCCCCGCCTGGCCATCCGCAACCTGGTGCCCGCGCCGCACCTGCAGCCACGCTGGCAGGCCGCGCACAGCGCCACGCTGTTCTCGGCCACGCTCAGCCCGATGGACCATGCGATCAACCTGCTTGGTCTGCCCGCCGACGTGGCACGGCTGGAGGTGCCCTCTCCGTTCGACCCTTCGCAACTGCAGGTGCGCATCACACCTCACATCTCCACCCGCTTCCAGGACCGCGCGGAGTCGCTGGACGCGGTGGTGGCCGTGATGGCCGGGCAGTTTCACGCCAAGCCGGGCAACTACCTGGCCTTTTTCAGCAGCTTTGACTACCTGCAGCAGGTGCTGGAGCGTTTTTCCGTGGCCCACCCGGACATTGCGGCGTGGTCGCAATCGCGCGGCATGGCCGAGCTGGACCGCAATGCGTTTGTGGCCCGTTTCACCGAAGACAGCCAGGGCATCGGCTTCGCGGTGCTCGGCGGTGCGTTTGGTGAGGGCATCGACCTGCCGGGCCAGCGCCTGATCGGCGCCTTCATCGCCACGCTGGGCCTGCCACAGGTCAACCCGCTCAACGAGCAACTGCGCGCGCGGCTGCAGTTGAAACACGGCCGTGGCTACGACCACACTTACCTGTTTCCCGGCCTGCAAAAAGTGGTGCAGGCCGCCGGGCGCGTGATCCGCGGACCTGCCGACCGGGGCGTGGTGGTTCTGATGGACGACCGGTTTGCCCGCCCCGAGGTGCGCGGTTTGCTGCCCGCCTGGTGGCGGATCGAACGGGCCTGAAACCCAAGCACTGGCACAGGTCTTGCTGATTGCGAAGTACCCAGCACCGGGCGGAGCGCCACACTGCACCTCTCCACCGGTTGATCGAGGAGACCGCATGCCCCGCCCACTTTCCCGCTTCTGGTCCGACTGGACCGCCCGGGACTTTGCCGACCTGCAACACAGCCCCGCCGCCGATCGCGCGGTGGCGGTGCTGCCGGTGGCCGCCATCGAACAGCACGGCCCGCACCTTCCCGTGAGCGTGGACACCACCCTGGTGGACGGCGTGATCGCCGCCTGCCTGCCGCACCTGCCTGCAGACCTGACAGCGCTCTTTTTGCCCACGCAGGCGGTGGGCAAAAGCAACGAACACGCGCGCTACGCCGGCACCCTCACGCTGAGCGCCGAAACCCTGCGCTGCGTCTGGATGGAACTGGGCGCCTGCGTGGCGCGCGCCGGCATCCGCAAACTGGTGCTCCTCAACAGCCACGGTGGCCAGATCACGCTCATGGAGATGGTGGCGCGCGATCTGCGCGCGGCACACGACCTGTTGGTGGTCTCAACCAACTGGTTCAGCCTGCCCATGGCACCCGCGATTCACCAGTGCTTCGGTGAAGACGAGCACCGCTTCGGCATCCACGCCGGGGACGTGGAAACTTCAATGATGCTGGCCCTGCGGCCGCAGCAGGTGCGCATGGACCGGGCACAGGATTTCGGCAGTGCCATGGCGCTGCGGGCGCGGGACTACCCGCTGCTGGGCAGCGGCGCCGGCAAGGTGGCCTGGCAGATGCAGGACCTCAATGCCTGGGGCGCTGCGGGCAACGCCACGCTGGCCACCGCCGAGAAAGGCCGCGCGGTGCTGGAAGACGCTGGCCACCAGCTTGCCACACTGCTCCTGGAGGTGGACCGCCTGCCACTGGACACACTCAAGGCAGGCACCGCCTGGACCACCAGCCCAGGGCAGAACCCATGACGCTCCTGCAGGCCATGCACATACCGCGGGCGGTGCGCGGTTTTTCCAGACAGGTCACTGACGACACGGTTTTCGACGTCGCCTGGGAGGGCGCTCTGGTCACCTCCATCGAGCCGTGCCCGCCTGGCACCCGGGCCCAGGGCCTGCTGCTGCCCACGCTGGTCGACCTGCACCTGCACCTGGACAAGACCCACACCGTGCGCGAGACAGGCGCAGCCAATGGGGATCTCTTCCAGGCCATCGAGATGATCGCCCGGCACCGCGCCACCTGGACCGAAGCGGACCTGCGCCTTCGCATGGAACGCGGCCTGCAGGAAGCCTGGAGCAGCGGCGTCCGGGCGCTGCGAACGCACCTGGACTGGATGTCGAGCGAGCGCCCGCTCTCGGTGAATGTGCTTCACGATTTGCGCGCACAGTGGCGCGAAAGGCTCGATATCCAGTGGGTGTCGCTCACCGCGCTGGACCTGTTCGACGACATGGGCTGGGCGCGCAGCGTGGCCACGCAGGTGAAGGCCATGGGCGGCGTGCTGGGCTGCTTCGTGTACCGCAACGCTGACGTGCAGCGCAAGCTGCAGCGCGTTTTTGAACTGGCCTGCGAGTTCGATCTGGATCTCGACTTCCATGTGGACGAGGGGCTGGACGCCGACGCCAACGGTCTGCAGACCATCGCAGAGCTCACACTGGTGCACGGATGGAAAGGCCGTGTGGTCTGCGGCCATGCGTGCTCGCTGTCGGTGCAATCTGTCGAGCAGGCGCGCGCCACGCTGGCACTGCTCGCGCTGGCCGACATCACCCTCACGGCGCTGCCCACCACCAATCTGTACCTGCAGGGCTCGTGGAACGAGACACCGGTGCCGCGTGGCATCACACGTCTGCAGGAAGCCCGGCAGATGGGGGTGCGAACCTGCATGGCCAACGACAACGTGGCCGATCCGTTCTTTCCGTACGGCGGCTACGACCCGCTGGAAGCCTGGGCGCTGGGGGTGCAGATGGCGCACCTGGCCCCGGCCGAAGACTGGCTCGATACGGTGACCGTCGCGCCTGCCCAGGCCATGAAACTGACCTGGGACGGGCGCATCGCCCCCGGCTGCTCAGCCGACTTCGTGCTGCTGAGCGCACACGACGGCCTGCAGGCCATGACACCCGCTGGCCGCCAGCGCCGCATTTGCCGACAAGGACACTGGACATGAGCTCACTGCCCACCCTTCCACCGCTGGCCTCTTCTCTTGCCTCACCCATCGATCGGCTGATCGAGGACCTCGCCGGCATCGCCATCAGCACCGACCCGGTTCAGCTCGACATCAAGAGCCAGGACTACCACTGGTACAGCCCCATCCTGAAGGAGATGCTGGCCCATTGCCGTGGCGAGGTGATCGTGCGGCCCACCACCGAAGAGCAGGTGATTCGTGTGGCCGCGGCCTGCGCCCGCCACCGCATCAAGGTCACGGTGCGCGGCGGCGGCACCGGCAACTACGGGCAGTGCGTGCCGCTGGAAGGCGGCGTGATCCTGGATATCACAGGCCTCAACCGCGTGCTCGACATCCAGCCGGGCAGCGTGCGGGTGCAGGCCGGCTGCATGATCATGGCGCTGGAGCGCGCCGTGCGGGCCAGTCAGGTGGTGCCGGGCGGACAGGAGTTGCTCATGTACCCCAGCACGAGGGACACCGCGACCATCGGTGGCTTCATCGGAGGTGGTTACGGTGGTGCGGGCAGCGTGCGCAACGGCATCCTGAAAGACCCGGGCAACGTGACGCGGGTGCGCATCGTCACGCTGGAGGAAACGCCGCGCATCATCGAACTCGACGACGCCGATATCCAGAAGGTGCACCACGCCTTCGGCACCAACGGCGTGATGACCGAGCTCACCCTCGCGCTCAAACCGGCGGTGGACTGGGTTCACCACATTGCCCTGTTCCCCAGCTACCGCCGTGCGCTCGAATTTGGCGTGGCCGCCACCCTGGCCTGCGCGCGCACCAATCCGATCCGAGGCGCAGATGCACAAGACCTGCCCGCTGGGCCGGCGCTGGATGCGTTCGAGATCACCGCGGTGGACCAGCGCTTTGCGCCGTTTTACGCCGATGCGTTCGGCGAGCGTTTTCCGCTCGGGCACGACGCGGTGTTCTCCATGGTCAACCCGCGCGATCTCGAAGGCTGGCGCGCCCTCGTGCGCGTGCACGGTGGCACCGAAACCATGGCGCTGACCGAGGTCGAGGTGGATGCACAAGGTCTGGTGCCAGCGTTTGAATGCGCATGGAACCACACCACGCTGATGGCACTGCGCCAGGACAAGAGCTGGACCAACCTGCAGACGGTCTACAGCTGGCCGCTCGACCTGGATCTGGTGGAGCGGCAGATGCAACGCTACGGCGACGAGGTGGTGATGCACCACGAGTTCGGCCGGGACAGCCACGGCTTCGTGGTGTTCGCATTGCCGCTGGTGGCGTACTTCGATCGTGAGCGCCTGTACGAAATCATCCAGGAACATGAGACCGACGGCTGCCTGGTGTTCGACAACCATGTGGTCACCATCGAGGGCGGTGGCATGAAGACCATCGATCAGGCCCAGATCGAGCTGAAAAAGGTGGCCGACCCGCACGGCCTCATGAACCCGGGCAAGACCGAAGGCTGGAAACCTGAATTTGCCCGCCCCTGAATGGCCGACGCCATGCAAACGCTGATCGTGCACGCCCACCCCGATCCGCAAAGCCTCAGCGGTTCGCTGTTCCGGCTGACGCAGGAGACGTTGCGCGAACGGGGGCACACCGTGGACGTCATCGACCTTTACGCCGAGGGCTTTGACCCGGTGCTCACCCGCGAGGAAAAGAGTGCCTACCTCGACTGCCCGGACTGGCTCGTGCAGCGTTTCGAAGCGCACATTGCATTGATCCAGCACGCCGAACACATCGTGCTGGTCTACCCCACCTGGTGGTGGGGGCCACCCGCCATGCTCAAGGGCTGGCTGGAGCGGGTGTGGCTGCCCAGGATCACTTTCAAACCATCCACGCGCAAGGGCGCCCGCCTGCAGCCGCAGATGCAGCACGTGCGGCACTTCACCGTGGTCACACACGGCGGGTCGCCGTGGTGGTGGCTGCAGTTAATGGGCGACCCGCACCGCCGCATGATGACCCGCGGCATGGCGATGCTGTTCCATCCGCGCTGTCGCAAGACCTGGCTGCAGCTGCACGACATGAACAACGTGACCCCGCAAGATTGCGAGCGTTTCATGCAGAAGGTGCGGCGCGCCCTGGAACGCACCTGATCCAGCCACCCGGAGACACCCATGAGCCCTGCCCCCGACAACGCCCACGGACAGCCGCTGGCACGTTATGCCGCCGCAAGGCGCCTGGGCGATCACCTCTATCTCAGCGGCGTGATCGCGGTGGTCCCGCATTCGGGTGAGGTGCTGGAGCGTTACGGGCAGCTGCCCGAGACCGCGCGCGCCGCGGTGAAGGCGCTGGGCTACGACACCGGGCAGCTGTCGATCGACGTCTTCGAGAGCCCCATCGTGGTGCAGAGCTGGGCCGTGTTGGAGCGCATCCGGACCACGGTGGAATCCCACGGCGGGGACATGGCGAATGTTTGCAGGCTGGTGCAGTATTTCCGAGACTTGCGCCACTACCCGGCCTACAACCGGGTGCGCGATCTGTTCTTTGCCCAGCCGGTGGTGAGCACGGTGGTGGAGGTGAGCCGGATGCTGCCCGGCGATGCCGTGGTGCTGGAAGTGGAGGCCACTGTCTGGATACCGCCATCGTCGCGGTAAGGGCAAGACGACTTGGCACAAAGTTTGCACAGGCTGAACGCCCGTTCCCCACGCTGAATTGCTGCAGATTCACACACCCAGGAGATGACATGGCCCTACGCTTTTCTCGAATCTTCATGGCCACGGCCGCCCTCGCCGTGGCCACCGGTGCCCTGGCGCAGGAAAAGTTCACCTACCTCACCAACTGGTACGCGCAGGCCGAGCACGGCGGCTTCTACCAGTCGGTGGCCGATGGCGCTTACAAGGCTGCCGGGCTCGATGTGACCATCCGCATGGGTGGGCCGCAGATCAACATCGTGCAGATCATGGCCGCCGGGCAAGCCGACTGCGTGATGGGCTACGACGTGCAGACCATGAGCATCCGTTCGCAGGGCATCAACGCCGTGACCGTGGCAGCGTCGTTCCAGAAAGACCCGCAGGTTCTGGTGGCCCACCCCGAGGTCAAGAAGATCGAGGACATCAAGGCCAAGACCATCCTGGTATCGAGCGCAGGCACCACCACCTACTGGCCCTGGCTGAAGGCGAAGTACGGCCTGAGCGACGGCCAGATGAAGCCCTACACCTTCAGCATCCAGCCCTTCCTGGCCGACAAGAACATCGTGCAGCAGGGCTATCTCTCGTCCGAGCCCTATGCCATCGAGCAGGAAGCCAAGTTCAAGCCCAGTGTGTTCCTGATGTCCGACCACGGATGGCCTCCTTACTCCACCACCATCGTGTGCATGGAGAAGACCGTGAAGGAGCGGCCAAAAGCGGTCGCGGCCTTCGTCAAGGCATCCATGGAGGGTTGGAAAAAGTACCTGCAGGGTGACCCGTCGGCGGCCAATGCGCTGATCAAGAAGGACAACCCGAACATGACCGACGACAAGATCGCCAACGGCATTGCGCTGCTCAAATCCAGTGGCATGGTGTTCGGTGGCGACGCAGCCACACTGGGTGTGGGCATCGTGACCGATGCGCGTATGAAAGCCACCTACGACATGCTGGTCGCCAACAAGTTGATCGATCCCAAGGTGGACTACAAAGCCACCTTCACCGACCAGTTCGTCAAAGGTCTGAAGATCCTGCCGTGACCATCATGAGCGTGCCCGATGCGTTGGTGGGCGAGGGCCACCTGCCGGCGGTGGAGGTGCTGTCGGCAGACCAAACCTACCCCAACGGCACGCGGGCGCTGTTGCCGGTCGATCTGAAGGTCGGCGAGGGCGAATTCGTCACCCTGCTCGGACCATCGGGGTGCGGCAAAAGCACGCTGCTGAAAATGGTGGCCGGCATGCTGGCGCCCACCGAAGGGCGCATCCTGCTCTGGCGCAAGCCGGTGCGCGAACTTGAGGCGAGCGGGCGGCGGTTGTCGTTCGTGTTCCAGGACGCGACCCTCATGCCCTGGGCCGATGTGCAGACCAACGTGCGGCTGCCGCTGGACCTCGCCCGCCAGCCCTTGGCGGTGTCTGCACCGCGCGTGGCGGAAGCTCTCTCGATGGTGGGACTCGACCGCTTCGCCACACACCGCCCGCGCGAGTTGTCGGGCGGCATGCAGATGCGGGTCTCGATCGCGCGAGGGCTCGTCACCCAGCCTCACTTGCTGCTCATGGACGAACCGTTCGGCGCTCTCGACGAAATCACACGCAACCGGCTGGACGACGATTTGCTCAAACTCTGGCAACAGAAAAACCTCACCGTGGTGTTCGTCACCCATTCCATTGCAGAAGCTGTGTACCTGTCCCAGCGGGTGGTGGTGATGGCGGCCCGGCCCGGCCGCGTGGTGGAACAGCTGGTGGTGGACGAACCCCATCCGCGTGGGCCGGACTTCCGCGTGAGCCAGCGCTTCGCCGAATACGCACGCCACCTGCAGGACAGCCTGCTCAAGGCGAGCGACGAACACGCCCTGCACTGACTGGCATGGACACCACCGCTGCGTTGAACCAGACACCCGCTGCTGCTGCCGCTGATTCAAAGGCTGTGACGCCGTGGGTGCAACGCCCTGCGCTCATGAAGGTGCTGTGGCCGCTGGTGGTGGCGGCCTTGCTGCTGGTGGTGTGGCAGGTGTGGGTCACC
Source organism: Hydrogenophaga sp. (assembly GCA_031426175.1). Lineage (GTDB taxonomy): Bacteria > Pseudomonadota > Gammaproteobacteria > Burkholderiales > Burkholderiaceae_C > Hydrogenophaga. Next base: position 8,035 of record JANPKR010000060.1, read on the forward strand.
GTGGCCCAGGTGCCCGCTTTTCTGGTGCCCTCGCCGTGGCTGATTGCCCAGACGCTGGTGCAGGACTGGGGCCTGCTCATGGGCGCGCTGGGCGTCACACTGCGCATCACCTTGCTCGCGTTTCTGCTCTCTGCGGTGCTCGGCACGCTGATCGCGTTTCTCTTCGTGCAAAGCCGCTGGATCGAGACCGCGTTCTTTCCCTACGCGGTGCTCCTGCAGGTCACCCCGATCGTGGCCATCGCGCCGCTGATCATCATCTGGGTGAAGGACACCACCGTGTCCCTGGTGATTTGCGCCACCATCGTGGCGCTGTTCCCGGTGATCTCCAACACCACCCTGGGTCTGCGCAGCGTCAACCCCGGGCTCGCATCGTTTTTCAAGCTGCACAACGCCAGCCGCTGGGCGACCCTGTGGCGCCTGCGCATACCCAGTGCGTTGCCGTATTTTTTTGCTGGCCTGCGCATCTCGGCGGGGCTCGCGCTCATCGGGGCGGTGGTGGCCGAGTTCGTGGCCGGCACCGGCGGCACGGGCACTGGCCTGGCCTATCAGATCCTGCAGTCGGGCTACCAGCTCAACATCCCCCGAATGTTCGCTGCACTGGTGCTCATCTCTTTCACAGGCGTGGCGCTTTTCCTGCTGCTCGCGGCGCTGAACAAGTGGGCTCTGGCTGGCTGGCACGACAGCGAAATCAACCAGAGCTGAACAGGCGACGACCGGATCACAGGGTCGAATACAGGTGCACGGCACCGCTGTTTTGCATGGACCCACCCAGGGAGAAGCCCCACAGGCTCCACGAGCCTGTGCCGTCCTCCAGGCGCGCGCCCACTGCCAGCTGGCGACCGTCGCCCGAGAGCGCCAGCGCTGAGCCGAACTGGTCACCCTTTCGGGTACGGCTGGATTTCACATAGTCGCTCTGGGTCCAGTGCTTGCCCTGGCGGCTGAAGACGTACACGGCGCCGGCAGCCTGGGCGGTGGTGTCGGCCTGCTCGCCACCCAGACCGCGGGCTGCACTGGACTCGTTCACCGCCGACACGGCCAGCACGCGGCCGTCGGCCGACAGGCTGATGCGTTCGCCGAAAGCGTCGCCTGTGCGGCTGTTGGACGCACGGATGCGTGCGGCTTGACGCCATTGGCCGGCCTCATGCACGAACACATAGGCGCTGCCGGCCGCGCGCTGGCGGGCCTCGGTGCCCTCGGGGGCGCTGGCCCCCACGGCGAGCGTGTTGCCGTCGGCCGACAGGGACAACTGCGAGCCCAGGGGGTTCTGAGGCGTGGCGTTGACCGCCGCCACCACAGCCTGCTCTCGCCAGAGGGCACCTTCGCGACGGAACATGTGCACGGCACCCAGGCCCGACGCACGCGTGCCGGCGGCCAGTGTCTGGCCGTCGGTGGAGAGCGCCACGCTTTGGCCGAAGTGCGCGCCTTCCACCGTTTGCGCAGCCGTCAGCACCGCCTGCTCAGCCCAGCCTTTGGCCGTGCGTGCGAACACATACACCGCGCCGCTGTCGGTGCGGGCGCCCTGCGCATCGACCGCGTCGTGCCGGTGTGCACCCACGGCCAGGGTGTCCCCAGGGCCCGCAAACGACAGGCTCATACCGAACCAGTCGAAGCTGGCCGCGTTGGACGCCAGCAGGCGCGCGGGTTGGCTCCAGCCGCTGTCGCTGCGCTCGAACACGTACACGACACCCTGGTCTCCCGCCAGCGATTCACTGGCACGGGTAACGGCGTGCGACTCAAACGGTGCCCCCACCGCGAGACGGCTGCCGTCGTCGGACAGGGTGAGGCTGTGACCGAAGCCGCTGCCGCTGCTGCGCACGGGCGCCAGCAGACGCGCCTGTTCGCGCCACCCCTGGGTTGTGCGGGTGTACACGTACACCGAGCCTGCGGCGGGCACAGGATCGGATACGCCGATGCCGGCCTTGAGCTCGGCGCCAACGGCGAGGGTGTTGCCGTCACGGGAAAGGGCCACGGCCGCTCCGAACACGTCACCGGCGGCGGCATCCGAGGCCTGGAGGTGTGTCGAGGCGTCCTGGGTGCGCACGGCGACCAGCGGGCTGGGCAATCCGAGGCCTTCAAAGGACATCTGGGTAAACAAGCCATGGCTCGGCGGTGAAACCTTGTCACCTGCGCAGGCGGACAACCACGCGGTGACGGCCAGCAACGGCACGGTGAGGGCAAGGCGGAAGACGGAGGTCATGGTGCGGGTCCTGTGGAATCGTTGATCTGCAACGATCTGGCAGGACACTGGGCGGCTGACCCACACTGCCGATCGTTCGGTGGGGCAGATGGTCTTCATTTCGAACCGGCAACAACATACTTCAAAGGCGCTACAAGTCCACCTTTTCACCGACCTTCATGAACTAGTTCGCACGCAATGCGGCCTTCGGGTGTGAGAAATGTCCATCGGCGGCCAGGCGGTGGCCGCGTCTCAGCTGGGTGAGTCGGTGTTGAACAAACGGCTGGCCAGGATGTCGGCCGGCATGAGGGTGGTGAGGTCGTCGCGGGTGAGTTCGCGGTCACGGTCCACAAACAGGCGGCTGGCCTGGCGCAG
>JANPKR010000061.1:0-2521 GCA_031426175.1 Hydrogenophaga sp.
ACGGTCGTTGCGTGTCCACTGGTCCTCTGTCCACAGCGTGACGGGAACTTGAATCAGTTCGTTGCCGCGAACGCGCATGAGCACCTGCACGGTCTCTCCGGGCGCCAGCGCGATGGCGGCCACCGGCGTGCGGTGGCTGCCTTCAGCTTGCGAAGCCATGCTGGCCAGCCCACTCTCGGTGATCTGGGGCGGGTAACCCGCCCGGTCCACGCGTATCGTCACGCTGTTGAGTTGTGTCCCGGCCACAGACCAGCGCAGGCCGAGGTGCCGCTCCGCCGTCGAGCGCAGTGAGGCGCGCACCCAGAGCGTCGCTTCGACATGCCCAAAGTTCCCGTTGAGGTTCTGCGCGGACATCGACACCCAGCCACCCGGGTCGGCCTGTTCCGGTGTCCAGCGATGTTCAGGGTCCAGGCGGTATTCAAGCTGTGGGGTGAGGTCAACGGGCAGGTCCGATTCGCCGATCTCGATCACGGCTTGCGCCAGAACGCTTTGTGCCAACGCCAGCAGCCAAACACCCACAGCAGCCCGCGCAGCCAACCTGCAAGACCGCAAAGCGCCACGGGCAAGCCCTTTCAGCAGGGCGGTGAGCCGGGCGCACATGGACGAACACGTTCGCTTCATCGTCAGGTGGTCCTGTGCGCCAGCGGCACCCACAGCGCAAAACACGAACCCCGACCCGGCACGGATTTCAGACCCACGCGGATGTTGAGCAAACCAGCGCAGCGGCTGACGATCGACAACCCCAGTCCCAACCCCTTGTCGTGCGACTGTGCTGAACTGCCGCGGTAGTGGGCCTCAAAAATGCTGGACTGCTCGGGCACGGGGATGCCCGGGCCCGTGTCCCACACCTGCATGAGCAGGTGCCCTGACCGCACACGGCACGACAGCAGCACGCCTCCCTCGGGGGTGTAGCGCATGGCGTTGGACACCAGGTTGCACACCATGCGCTCCAGCAGCAGGGAATTGCTGCGAACCTCACACAAGCTGGGCAACACGCGCCAGCGCAAGCCTTGTTTCTGCGCGCGGGTGGCAAACAACGCGTCGATGCGCTCCAGCATGTCCTGCACCGAAAACACCTCGATGTCGGGCTTCAGGTCGTCGCGGTCCAGCCGCACCTGCATGGCCAATGACGACAGCAGTTCGTCGGCGGCAAACACCGCCGATTGCATCTGGTTCAGGGCTTCGGTCGTGACGGCCTCGGTTCGACGGAGGGCCATGCTTTCGGTGGCCAGGCTCAGGGCATAAATGGGTTGTTGCAAGTCGTGGGTCACGGCGGCCATGAAGCGCGCTTTTTCCTGCAGCGCCCGCTGCGCTTCCTCGCGCGCGACCTGCTCGCGGGCCCGCTGCACGTCGGCTTCTGCGCGGGCGCGTCGCTCGGCCATGATGCGATCGGCCAGCGCGAGCGACAGCAACAGCATTTCTGCGGCCGAAGCAATCAGCAGCCCGTCGTACATCAACGGGTGAGGCGGCAACACGCCCAAGGGCATCATGGTGCGCAGGATCGACGCAATCACGAGGCCGGTCCATCCCAACAAAAAATAAGAGGCCCCAGGGGTCTTGTTCAGATACCCCCTCACGCCCGCGACCATGACCAGCATGCATGTCGTGAGCGCCAGCGGCACGGTGATCCAGGCCTTCACCGTTTGTGATGGCAGCCAGATGTGCAGCAGCAAAGCGATTGCCCAGGCTGTTGCAACGACCGTGAGTACGCTGTGCAGTCGGGGGCTGTTGCGCGACAGCCGAAGGAAGCTGTTGGTGAACAGCATCGTGAAGGCACCGAACACCGTGACCGTCATGCCCTGGATGGTGTTGGTCCACAGAGCGTGCGAGCTCCAGAGAAAGCCCGGGCCGAATCCGGTGCTGGCGAGCTGAAACAAGCTGAGGCCGAGGCCAAAGCACAGGTAGTAGCCGTAGGCAAGGTCTCGCAGCCGCAGTGCCAGAAATCCGTTGTAGGCCAGAAGGCCAGCCACCAGACCAAAGTAGGCACCCAGCAGCACGTGCACGATTCGCTGGCGCTCCTGCCAGGCCACGGGCTCCCAGAGATCGACCGGCACCGACATCAGCCCCGAGGACTGGACTCGCATGTGAACCAAAAGCGGTTCGTTGGCCGACAGCGCCAACTTGACCGCGGGCAGGCGCGACGTGGTTGCCGGTCGATCGTGCAGATGCCCCAAGCCGGCCTCGCTGCGCTCGGGCGCGCCGCCTGAACACTGTTGCACCCAAGTCACCCAATCCAGTGCCGGCGTGGACACCGTCCACACCCATTCGCTGGTGGTCGAAGAGCGCAGCACGACCCGAAACCACACCGGATGCACCCGGTAACCGAAATTGCCCTTGCCCTTTCGGTCGCCCAGCTTTTGCCATTCACCGGGGGCTGGTTCACCGGAATCCGGTTGCCATTGGCCGGTTTCGTCGACCAGGTACTCCAGCTCCTCAGAGAGCGACACGCTGGTGGTGTTCTGCGGGATATCGAAAACTGGCTGAGCGTGGGCCAGACGACCCACCAACCAAAACCCTAACA
>JANPKR010000062.1:0-2719 GCA_031426175.1 Hydrogenophaga sp.
AGCGAGTTCATGCACCGCTTCACCGCCTGGGTGGCCCGAGAGGGTGGCCAACGGGTCTGGTTGCCGGCGCTGGCCTATGGTGACTGCGCGCATGCGGCGCAGGCCTGGCGGTTGACCTCTACGCAGGACCCGACGCAGGCACAGCTGGCCTGGCTGTGTGAACCCTCAAGCCCGCTGGGCCAGACCGAGCCACTGGCCCTTGATGGAGTGGCGTCTGGCGCGCAGGTGGTGATCGACCGCGCCTACGAACCCCTGCGCCTGACTGGGCGCTGCAGCCTCGGCCCTGCCGCGCTGCAGCGGGTGTGGCAACTCTGGACACCCAACAAGGCCATGGGGTTGACCGGGGTGCGTGGTGCCTACGCCATCGCTCCCGAGCGCGCCGTGGCCGAGGCGCGCGCGCTGGAGCGGCTGGCGCCCTCCTGGGTGCTGGGCGCGCACGCCGTGGCGATGCTGGATACCTGGGTGTCGCCGCCTGCGCAGGACTGGCTGGCGCAAAGCCTGGAGACCTTGCGCGACTGGAAGCCCCGGCAACTGGACCTGCTCACCCAGCTGGGCTGGCGCGTCCTGCCGAGCGAGGCCAACTATTTCTGTGGCGAACCGCCAAACCCGCTTGATGCCATGAACTTGCGAACCGCCGGCATCAAGCTGCGCGACACCACCTCTTTCGGACTTCCGGGCCACTGGCGCCTGGGCGTGTTGCCGCCCGAGGCGCAGTCCGCGTTGGGCCTGGCTTTGCGAGACCAGGAGCGTGTGGCATGACCGCTCGATGCGTGATGGTGCTGGGCACAACCAGCGGCGCGGGCAAGAGCTGGCTCACCACGGCCCTGTGTCGGTACTACGCGCGCCACGGGCTGAAGGTCGCTCCGTTCAAGGCGCAAAACATGAGCAACAACGCAAGAGTTGTTGCCCCCACGCTCCACCGCTCACGCGGGTCGCTGCCCCCCGAGGGGGCTGATTTTCCTTGGGGAGGCCCGGCGGAAAATCTGCTGATCGGCGGCGAGATCGGCAGCGCGCAGTATTTCCAGGCGCTCGCGGCACAAGCAGAGCCCGAAGTGCGCATGAACCCGCTGCTGCTCAAGCCCGAGGCCGACACGCGCAGCCAGGTCGTGCTGATGGGACAGGTGAACGAGGCGCTGTCCAACATGCCGTGGCGCGGCAGAAGCCTGCACGTGTGGCCGCAGATCGCTGCTGCACTCGACGCCTTGCGCGAGGAAAACGACGTGGTGGTGATCGAAGGCGCAGGCTCGCCGGCCGAGATCAACCTGCATGACAGCGACATCGTGAACATGCGCGTGGCGCTGCACGCGAACGCGCGCTGCCTGCTCGTGACCGACATCGACCGCGGCGGCGCATTCGCCCACCTCTACGGCACCTGGGCCTTGTTGCCTGAGGAAGAGCGAGCGCTGATCCACGGCTTCGTGCTCAACAAGTTCCGGGGCGACGCCAGCCTGCTCGCGCCTGCGCCGCAGATGCTGCAAGAACTGACGGGTGTGCCGACCGCCGCGGTATTGCCAATGTGGTGGCAACACGGTTTACCCGAGGAGGACGGTGTGTTCGATATGACCCCCACGCTTCCCGCTGCGCGTGGTGCGCTGCTCCCCGGGGGGGCTGGTTTCGCCTTGGGGCGGCCCGGCGGCGAAACCCTCCGCCGCGCGACGGGCATCACGTCCATCGCCGTCATCGCCTACCCACGCATCAGCAACCTCGACGAATTCCAGCCGCTCAAAAACATGCCCGGCGTGCGCCTGGTCTGGGCGCGTGCGCCAGCGGATTGCACGGGTGCCGACTGGATCGTGCTGCCCGGCAGCAAGGCCACGGCGGCGGACCTCGCGTGGTTGCGCGTGCAGGGGCTGGACCGCGCGATCGTCGCGCACGCTGCGCAGGGCGGGGCGGTGTTGGGTGTGTGCGGCGGGCTGCAGATGCTGGGTGAGGCGCTGATCGACACCCATGGCATCGACGGCAATGCGCCCGGCCTGGGCCTGCTGCCGCTGGTGACGCAGTTCGATCTGAAGAAAACCGTGCGCCACACGCACACCACCTTCGGTGCGCTCCACGGCGCATGGTCTGCGCTCTCGGGCGTGGCCGCTGCCGGCTACGAGATCCACCACGGCCAGACCGCGCAGCACCCGGCGATGGCGGCGGGAGGTGATGTGGCGCGCGAGGCCATGCCCGACGGTCTGGGCTGGCAGAACGCGGCGGGCAATGTGCTCGGCGTCTACCTGCACGGCCTGTTCGAAGACCCGCGCGTGCTGCAAGCGCTGTTTGGCGCCACCGCGCCCACGCTGGAAACCGTGTTCGACGGACTGGCCGATTTCATTGAAACCCACTTCGAGCCCGGCGTGCTCGACCAACTCATCGCACCATGAACACCAACATCCCCGACATCACCCAGCCCGAACTCGCCCAGACCCTGCAGCGCGCGCTGGACAACAAGACCAAGCCGCTGGGATCGCTCGGCCGCATCGAATCGCTGGCGCAGCGCATCGGGCTGATCCTGGGCACGGCGGCGCCCGAGCTGCGGTCGCCGCAAATGCTGGTGTGCGCGGGCGACCACGGCCTGGCCGCGCGCGGTGTGTCCGCCTTCCCGAGCGATGTGACGTGGCAGATGGTGGAGAACTTTCTGGCCGGTGGCGCGGCGGTGAGCGTGCTGGCGCGCCAGCACGGCATCGGGCTCACGGTGGTGGACTGCGGCGTGAAGCACGACTTCGCCGAACGCGAT
>JANPKR010000063.1:0-3141 GCA_031426175.1 Hydrogenophaga sp.
CCCCCACGCTCCCCCGCTGCGCGAGGTCCGCTGCCCCCCGAGGGGGCTGATCCGGCTTGGGGCGTTCCGGCGCCGGATCGTTTCTAGCGCCGTGACGACACCAGAATCCCGCCCACGATCAGCACGAAGCCAGCCAGGTGGTAGAACCGGGGCGGCTCGCGCAGCAGCGTGGCCGACAGCAGTGCGGCGAAGAGTGGCGTGAGGTTGGAGAAGATGGCGGCGGTGGCCGGTCCCACGCGGGCCACGGCCGCGCTCCAGCTGCGGTAAGCCAGCAGCGACGGACCCACCGCCACGAAAACCAGGCCGGCCACCAGCGGCCAGCCCCACTGAACGGCGCTTTCGCCCGGAGGCAACGCCGGCAGGGTGAGCCATTCGCCGGCGGTGAATGCGCCCGACCACATCAGGCCGAACACCATCTGGGCGAGCAGAAATGCCGCCCAATCGGACTTGATGGCCGCCGGCTCGTTGGCCGGAGGGCGCGCCAGCAGCCAGCTGTACCAGGCCCAGGCCAGGGCGGCCAGCAGCACCAGCAGGTCACCCGGCACCAGCTGCACCGACAGCAGGCCACCCAGGTTGCCGCGCGCGATCACCACGGCCACGCCGCAGAGGGACATGAACGCGCCCAGCGCCGCGCGGCGCGTGATGGGCGCACCAAAGAACATACGGCCCATGATGAGCATCCACACCGGGATGCTGGAGGCCACCAGTGTCACGTTGATCGGCGTGGAGGTCTTGAGTGCCATGTACTGCAGTGTGTTGTACATGCCCACCCCGAGCAGCCCGAGCAGAGCGAAGCGCCGCCAGTGGGTCCACAGGCCGCTGTGTGGACGAAGCACCCAGCCCGCCATCGGCAAGAGCATCAGCAGGGCCAGCACCCAGCGCATGAAATTCAGCGTGACCGGCGGAACCACCCCCTGCATGAGGCGGCCCACCACCGCGTTGCCCGCCCACATGAGGGGTGGGATGAGCAGCAGCGCAAGCGTGGTGGGTGTGAGGCGGTGAGCGGGGGCGGCGGACATTGGCTGGACTGTAGCAACCCGGGCTTGTCCGCCTGCCGTCTGGGGGTGAAGCGCTGTCGCGCATGAGATCCGGCGCATTCGTGGCAGCATTCGCAGGGCCATTTTCAACAACGAGGAGACATCCATGAGCACACAAGAATCCCGCGCCGTCCGCATCCACGCCGCCGGCGGCCCCGAGCAGCTGGTCATCGACACCGTGAGCGTGGGCGATCCCGGCCCGGGCCAGGTGCGCATCCGCCACCACGCCATCGGCCTGAACTACATCGACGTCTACCAGCGCAGCGGGCTGTATCCGTTTCCCATGCCATTGGCACTGGGCATGGAAGGCGCGGGCGTGATCGAGGCGGTGGGCGAGGGCGTGACGCACCTCAAGGCCGGCGACCGCGCGGCCTATGCGGCCAACCCGCCCGGCAGCTACTGCGACGTGCGCGTGATGCCGGCCATGAACGTGTGCCGGTTGCCCGACGCGATCGACTTCGAGACCGGCGCGGCCATGATGCTCAAGGGCCTGACCGCGCAGTACCTGCTCAAGCGCTGCCGTCCGGTGGAAGGCCTGGAGCCGGGCGACTTTGTGCTGTTCCATGCCGCTGCGGGCGGTGTGGGTCTGATCGCCTGCCAGTGGGCCAAGGCGCTGGGTCTGCAGCTCATCGGCACGGCGGGCTCCGACGACAAATGCAAGCTGGCCCTGGAACACGGCGCCAGCCACGCCATCAACTACCGCACCGCAGACTTCGCTGCACGGGTGAAGGAGATCACCAACGGGCAGGGCGTGAAGGTGGTTTACGACTCGGTGGGCAAGGACACCTTCGAGAAATCGCTCGACTGCCTGCGCCCCTTTGGCCTCATGGCCAGCTTCGGCAATGCGTCAGGCCCGGTGGCGCCGTTTGCACCCGGCATCCTGGGCCCCAAGGGTTCGCTTTACGTGACGCGCCAGACCCTGTTCTCGCACATCACCAGCCGCGAACGCACCCAGGCCATGGCCGACGATCTGTTCGCGGTGGTCGAAGCCGGTCAGGTGAAGATCCGCATCGACCAGCGTTTTGCGCTGACCGATGTGCGCAAGGCGCATGAGAGTCTGGAGGCTCGTTCGACCACGGGTTGCACGGTTTTGTTGCCCTGAGTTCTTCGTGCCTGCGCTCTTGGTCGCCTGAGAGCACAGGACATTCGCGGAGCAGAGCGCCGTCATGCCCCGATCCCGCGAGGTAGACGACCGAAACGCCCTGCGAGCAAAAGCCTCAACTCAAGCTGGCTGTGCCTGCCTGGGAGCCACCTCAGCCAACGCCCGTTCCAGGTGCTGCAAGGTCGAAGGCACATCGTGCCACTTGTCGAGCCCGAAGAGGCCGATGCGGAAGGTCTTGAACTCGGGACCTTCGTCGCACTGCAGCGGCACACCCGCAGCGGTCTGCAGACCCACCGCCAGAAACTTCTTGCTCGACTGGATCTCCGGATCGGTCGTGTAGCTCACCACCACTCCAGGTGCCTCGAAGCCCGAGGCCGCTACGCTCGGGAACCCGTTGCGCCCCAGCAGAGCGCGCACCTGCGTGCCCAGTGCGATCTGCTCCTGCCGCACGCGCTCATACCCATAGGCCTCGGTTTCCACCATCGTCTCGCGCAGGCGCACCAGGGCATCGGTGGGCAAGGTCGTGTGGTACGCATGGCCGCCGCCCTCATAGGTCTCCATGATCTGCAACCACTTCTTGAGATCCATCGCGAAGGTGGTGCTTTGCGTGGTGTCGATGGCGGCGCGGGCGCGCTCACTCAGCATCACCATGGCGCAGCAGGGCGAACTGCTCCAGCCCTTTTGCGGTGCCGAAATCAGGATGTCGACACCGGTGGCCTTCATGTCGACCCACATCGCGCCCGAGGCGATGCAGTCGAGCACGAACAGGCCGCCCACCGCGTGCGCCGCGTCGCTCACGGCCTTGAGGTAGCCGTCGGGCAGGATCATCCCGGCCGAGGTCTCCACATGGGGTGCGAACACCAGCGCTGGTTTCTCTTTCGCGATCGTGGCCACCACTTCTTCAATGGGCGCCGGTGCCCAGGGAGCCTGTGCGCCGGCGCCGATGCGCCTCGCTTTCATCACCGTGTGGCTGGCGGGGATGCTCCCCATGTCGAAGATCTG
>JANPKR010000064.1:0-2021 GCA_031426175.1 Hydrogenophaga sp.
CACACGCTCGCTCACGGTGCCTCGCATGTAACCCATGGCGCCGAGGATCTGCACGGCGGCGTCGGCGCAATGCTGCATGGTTTGCGTGGCGTGGTTCTTGAGCAGGCAGACATTCGCGACCCAATCGGCGCCTTCGTCCCCGGCGTCCACCCGCGCGCCCAGCGCGTCCACCCAGGCCTGGGTGGAATGGATGCGCATTTGCATGTCCATGAGTTTGTGGCGGATCACCTGGCGCTCGATGAGGGGAGCACCGAAGGTGCTGCGCTGGCGTGCCCAGGCCAGGGCTTCGTCGTAACAGGCCTGCGCAAAGCCGAGTGCCATGGCCGACATGGCGAGACGCTCGCCGTTGAAGTTGCCCATGATCATGCGAAAGCCCGCGCCCTCTGCCCCCAGGCGGTAGCGGGCGGGCACGCGCACGCCGTCAAAGCGCAGATGCGCGGTGTCGCTGCAGTGCCAGCCCATCTTGTGCAGCTTGCTGCGCGAGATGCCGGGGGTTTGGCAGGGCACGACGATCATGCTGATGCCGCCTGCGCCTTTGTTGTTCGGGTCCGTCCGCACCGCCAGAGTGATCCAGTCGCAGCGCATGCCGGAGGTGATGAACACCTTCTCGCCATCAATCACGTACTCATCGCCCTCCAGCCGCGCGGTGGTGCGCAGGGCGGCCACATCCGAGCCGCCACCGGGCTCGGTGATGCCCAGGGCAGCAATCTGCTCGCCGCGCAACACGGGCGGAATGATCTCGGCCTGCTGATCGGGTGTGCCGTGGGCCAGCACAGGCGGCAGGCCGATGTTGTGCGTGAAGAGGCTGGCCATCACGCCGCCACTGCCGCCCCAGCGCGCCAGCGTTTGCGACATGGCGTTGCGCACGCGCCAGGGCGCGGGTGTGCCGCCCAGGTGCTCGGGGTAGCCGAGGCCGAGCAGGCCGAGCTCGGCGGCCTGGTGGTAGAGGCTGCGCGGAAACTCGCCGGCTTCGTCCCACGCGCCCACGTGCGGCGCAACAGCTTGCATGGCGAAGCGCTGCACGGTGTCGAGCAGCGCGGTCCGGTCTTCGGACGTGAATTCTGTGGTGTTCATGGAGCGAAGGTGATGAGCAACTGGCCCGGAGCCACCTGTTGACCCACTGCGACCGACAGGCTTTCAACGATCACGTCGCGCGGCGCGGCCAGCGTGTGTTCGAGCTTCATGGATTCGATCACCAGCAACGGCGCGCCCTTGGCCACGCTGGCGCCCGGCTGTGCGTGCACGGCGATCAGCTTGCCGTTGAACGGCGCACGCAGTTCGCGCGCGGCAGACGTACCCCCGGCGCGCTCGCGCGGCACGAGGCTGAGGTCGGTCAACGCGATGGTGTGCGCACCGGCCTGCACCTGCCAGCGGCCCGCGCCGAGCGATACGGCTGCCACTGGCCAGCCGATGCCGTCAACGACCACCCGGCTGGGGCCCACGCGGGCTTGCAGGGTGCGCTCGCCCCAGGTCACGCGCAATTCGCCCTGCCCGAGTTCCAGTGCTGACAGGTCCAGCACCTGCTCGCCGTGCAGCCAGCGCAGCGGGCGGGCAAAGGGGCAGGCCATCGCCAGGGCGGGTGGCAGCGCGCCGAACGCAGCCGCGAGCACGCCCGCCAGCACCGCGTCGGGCGGAGGCAGCAGCGTGGCGCGCACGCTGTCGCCCTCCTCGGCCAGAAAGGGAATCAGCGCGTCGCCTTTGTGGAACACCGGGTGGCGCAGGCAGGCCGCGAGGAAGGCGCGGTTGGTTGGCAGGCCGAGGACGCGGGTCTGGTCCAGCGCATGGGCGAGGCGGTCGATCGCTTCGGTGCGGGTGGACGCGTGAACGATGAGCTTGCCCAGCATGGCGTCGAAATGCGGGGTGACTTCCGTGCCGGTTTCCAGCGCGTGGTCGAAGCGCAGGCCAGGGGTCATCGGTGGTTCGGTGAAGCGGCTCACGCGCCCGGTGTGCGGCGTGTGGTGGTCGTCTTCGGCGCACAGGCGCACTTCGATGGCGTGGCCGGTGAGGGTGATCTGCTCTTG
>JANPKR010000065.1:0-3163 GCA_031426175.1 Hydrogenophaga sp.
AGGTGTGCGAAAAGTACGGTGCGCGGTTTGGACACCTGATCGCAACGAGGCAAGAACCAGAGAGCAAACAAGGGATACCCAAATTCGGCTGCCGTTGCATACCAGTCCTCGACGCTGGCAAGCTGAACGACTGCAATGGGCGGCGGATTCAACCGGTCGATGCAACAGATTCGCTGAACATCTCAGCGGGCGTATGGAAGCCGAGCGTCTTGCGCGGCCTTTCGTTCAATTGTCTCGCGATCGCGTTGAGCTGAAGCTGTGAGAAACCCGAGATGTCCATGCCCTTGGGCATGTACTGCCTGAGCAGGCCATTCGTGTTCTCGTTGCTTCCGCGTTGCCACGGGCTTTGTGGATCGCAGAAGTAGACCTGGATGTCGGTGGCCATTGTGAACTGCTTGTGCGCGGCCATCTCCTTGCCTCGATCCCAAGTCAGTGACTTGTAGAGTTCCTGCGGAAGCTTGCGAGCGTTCTTGATGAGCGCGTTGACGACCGTCTGCGAGTCTTTACCGTCCAGCTTCACCAGCATCACGTACCGCGTCTGGCGCTCGACCAACGTCGCGATCTGGCTGTTACCACTGCCGAAGACCAAGTCTCCTTCCCAGTGACCAGGCACCGCTCGATCTTCGACAGACGCAGGTCGCTCGCTGATGGAAACTGCGTCAACGATCTGCCCATGGCCCGCCGTTTTCTGCGTGTAGTGGCGAGAGCGACGCATCCCGCGGGTTCGTCTTAGGTGCGCCAACAGCTCCTTCTTCAATGCGCCACGCGCTTGAATGAACAGACTGCGGTAGATGGTCTCGTGTGACACGTGAAGGCTCTCGTCGCACGGATAAGTATGCTTTAGCCAGCCCGCGATTTGTTCAGGCGACCACAGCGCTCTTAGCTTGTCGGCGACGATGCGTGCCAGGCTGCGGCTCTCCATGAGCTTGCAACGCTTGGGCCGAAGCGCTCGGCCCCAAGCATCGCTGTCGGCCTGCGCGGCTCGATAACTCTCTTGGCCACCATTGCGCTTCAACTCACGACTGACTGTCGACGGCGCCCGGCCAAGTCGTGCAGCGATCGACCGAATCGATTCGCCCGCAACGACGGAGCGCGATATTTCTTCTCTCTCAACCAAGGTCAACGCCGTCGCGGACCGGCATCGCTGCGGTGGCCTCATGCCACCAGTTTTCACCAAGATGTTTTGGATCGAGGTGTGCGGCCGGTCAAACAGTTGACCTATCTGGTGAAGCGTCCAGCCTTCTCTCCAGCGCTCCCACATCAATGCCTTCTGGCTGTCGGTGTAGTAGTTTCGTGTCCGGTACTTCATCTGCAACACTCCATCTGCTCATGCAGTTCTCAGTGTGTTGCATCGACCAGTTGAATCCGCCAGCCAATGGAGTCGTTCGATCCTTGGCTTGTTGTTCATTGTCATGGGCACTTACCGGTCGTTGACCAACACGAACGAACACTTAGCGACCGACGGGTCTCATAGGTGCTCCTGCCCTTCGTCAAATACGGCGCCGCACCAGAGGCCATCGGTAACAAGGCTGGAACGAGTCATTCAAGAACAGCGTCCCCAATGGATGCAATGGCGGCCATCAAGGGGCACTCCAGAGCCGGATCTTCTACGTTGGGCGAATGACCGCCACTCAGGAGTCTTCGCCCAGCGCCTTCTGGTCGCTCTGCCCTCGGGGGTTCAGCACCACTTCTGTCAGCAGGGGGAAATGGTCCGATCCGATTGACGGCAAGCGCCTGATGCTGCGCACCGTGAAGTGGTCGCTGTGGAAGAGGTGGTCCAGCGGCCAGCGCAGGAACCAGTGCCCGGCATGGAACGTGTTGTACATCCCGCGTCCGACCCGCGGGTCCAGCAAATGGCTCACCCTGCGAAATTGCCGCGTGGTGCGCGACCACGCCACGTCGTTGAGGTCCCCGGTGACAAGCACCGGTGCGGTCACGCCGTCCACGCGCCGTGCCACCGTCATCAGTTCGGCGTCACGCGGTTTGGAGCTGTCCTCTTCAGTCGGCGACGGCGGCGCGGGGTGTACGAAGTGAGCCTGCACGACCTGGCCGTTGGTCATGCGGATGCGGGTCCGCATCGACGGAATGTCATCCTGCAACAGAAAATCGACGTGGCTGTCTTCCAGCGGCAACCGGGCATACACATGCATGCCGTAACGGTTGTCCAGTGGCCACTGGATGGTGTAGGGGTAGTCGGCCTTCAGGGTGTCAAGTTGCGCTTGCCACCGGTCGTCAGATTCCAGCGTCACCAGCACATGCGGGCGGTGCTTCAGCACCAGGTCCAGCAGAGCCTGGGTGTTGTGATTGGACATGAGCACGTTGGACACAAGCACCTGAAGCGGTTCGCCACCGTTTGCCGACGCAGCGGATTTCACCTCCTGCGGGAACCAGCGGGTGTAAGGGATGATCCACCACGCGTGATACGCAAGACATCCCGCCGCGGCCGCGGGTACCAGCCAGGCCTCCCACTCCCCGCCGAACGCCACGAGCAGATCCACCGCCAGCAACGCAGCCGTCATCGCACACAGCTGCAGACGCGGGAAGTCCAGCGAGCGTACCCACCAGACCTTGCTGTGCGACAGCGGGATCAGGGTCAACAGCAGGATGACACCCGTCGCAAAGGCGGTGTAGATGTTCATCGCAGCGGCCGGGCGCTCTGGCGTGAAATCGTTGGCAACTTTGACATGGCTGCATCCTTCAGAACTTGGGGATGCGCAGGGTCTTGCTGATCATGGCCGTGCCCGACAGCGCGAACAGCAGGCTCATCGGATGCAGTTGCCAGGGCCCGAGTTGCCACACTCCGCCCCACAGTTGCGCACCCAGCGCACCCTGCCAGGCGGCCCATGACAGCACCGCAGTGAGGATCACGCTGGTGGGGATCGGCGTGCCTTCAAAGTAAGCCACCTTGCCCGAGTCGGTGGTCAGTTCTTCGGCCGTGACGTTGAAGCGCGCCAACCGGCTGACGCCGCAGCAGACGAAGTAACACAGGATGACGATATCCCAGCCGCTCTGTAGCCCCGCGGCAAAGCCCAGCGCTGCCGGGCCGACGCCGAAAGAGATAACGTCGGCCAGCGAATCGAGCTCGCGGCCCAGCGGCGAATGCTGGTGGCGCCAGCGCGCCACCTTGCCGTCGAAGACGTCGAAGACGAAGGCCAGCGGTGTC
>JANPKR010000066.1:0-6155 GCA_031426175.1 Hydrogenophaga sp.
GCGCGCCAGGCGGCTTCGCGCGCCTCGTCGGGCACCGGCGGCGTGTGGCAGAAGAAGTTGACGTTGCAGGGGCGCGTGGTGCCGGCGGCCAGTGCGGTCAGTTCGCGCTCCAGCGCGTCGGGCGCGAGCATGGCGCAGGGCAGCGAGCCGAGCGCACCCGCGTTGCTCACCGCCACCGCGAGCGCTGCGCCCTGCACGCCGGCCATGGGCGCCTGGATCAGGGGAAATTCGGTACCGATCAAGGAGGTGAGTGCGTTCATGCGCGCATTCTCCGCGCGTCCAACGGCTGGGTAAACAGTCCGAGGTGGCGTCGGCGGTGTTTCTTGCCGGTTGGAAGACCAGTGTCGCTACACCCGGTGCGCAGACCTGGGTCTTGCGGGGTTGTCCGACCGTGGTCAAACTCCAGCCACCATGCCCCACCTTGTTGTTCTCTACACCCCCAACCTCGATCAATCCGAAGCCCAAGGCGGCCTCGACATGACCCGGCTGTGCCGCGCCCTGTGCGACGCCCTGCTCGCCGTGCGCGACGAAGCAGGCCAACCTGTCTTCCCCACCGGAGGCACGCGGGTGCTGGCGTATCCAGCCGCGCACAGCGCCATTGCCGATGGCGGCGCGGCGGGCCAAGCGGCAGGCCTTGGCAACGACTACGCGTTCGTCTACATGAACCTGCGCATGGCCAAGGGCCGCAGCGCCGGCACGCACCAGCGGGTGGGCGAGGCGCTGCAGACGTGCGTGAAAGCCAACTTTGCCGAGCAGCTGTCGACGCGCCCCATCGGCATCACTGTGCAGGTGGATGAGGGCCATGAAGTGTTCGATGCGAAAAACAGCTCCCTCCACCCCCTGTTCAACACGGCCTGATTGCTGAACACTGCCCGCATGATTGCCGGCGCTTGCGATCCGTTGGACCCCAGCCATGCACACCCCCATCAACACCTTCAAACAAGCACTCGCCGCCGGCACACCGCAGATCGGCCTGTGGGCCGCGCTCGCCAGTGCGTACAGCACCGAGCTGCTCGCCGGCATCGGGTACGACTGGTTGCTGATCGACGGCGAGCACGCGCCCAACGACGTGCGCAACACGCTGTCGCAATTGCAGGCTGTGGCCAGCGCGCAGCACGCGTTTGGCGACACACGATCACAAGCCATCGTGCGTGTGCCCGTGGGCACGGGCGATGTGGGCGTGTCCCTCATCAAGCAGTACCTCGACATCGGCGCACAGACACTGCTCGTGCCCATGATCGACACGCCCGAGCAAGCCGCGCTGGTGGTCAAGGCCACGCGCTTCGCACCCGCCGGCATCCGGGGCATGGGCAGCGCGTTGGCGCGGGCCTCGCGCTGGCAGGCGCACGCGCGTTACGTCTTTGAGGCCAACGACCAGGTCTGTGTGCTGGTGCAGGCCGAAACCGTGGAGGCCATGAAGAACCTCGACGCCATTGCCGCAACACCCGGCGTGGACGGTGTCTTCATCGGCCCGGCCGACCTCAGCGCGTCCATGGGGCACCCGGGCAACGCGGCGCACCCCGAGGTGCAGGCCGTCATCGCCGATGGCGTGAAACGCATCCGCGCCGCCGGCAAGGCGCCCGGCATCCTGGCCACCACCGAAGCGGGCGCGAAACAGTGGCTGGCCGCGGGTGCACTGTTCGTGGCGGTGGGGGCCGACACCATGCTGCTGGCCTCGGGCGCTGCGCAACTGCTCGCGCAGTTCACGCGGACCGCCGCCACCGGTCCCAACACCTGCTGAAGGAGACCGCCATGAACGCCACGCTCAGGGCCACCACCGTGTTGCCGGCCGGCATGCACCCCGACGAATGGGCGGCGCGTCTGGAGCTCGCCGCCTGCTACCGCGTCTTCGCCATGCTCGGCTGGACCGAGATGATCTACAACCACATCACGCTTCGCCTGCCGGACTCGGTGGCGGGCAGCGAGAAGCAGTTCTTGATCAACCCATTCGGGCTCCACTACAGCGAAGTGACCGCGAGCAACCTGGTGAAGATCAATCTGCAGGGCGAGGTGTTGGGCGGATCCACCCACCGCGTCAACCCGGCCGGCTTCACGGTGCACGCCGCCATCCACGACGGTCTGCCCGGCGCGCACTGTGTGATGCACACCCACACCACCGCCGGCGTGGCCGTGGCCTGCTTGAAAGACGGTTTGCAGCAGACCAACTTTTACACCGCGCAGCTGCACGGCATGCTGGCGTACCACGCGTTCGAAGGCATCACCATCCACGCCGAAGAAGCGCCGCGCCTGCTTCAGAGCATCGGCGAGAAGCAGGCCGTGATCCTGCGCAACCACGGTCTGCTGGCCTGGGGCGCGACGCTGCCTCAGACCTTCGCCATCCTGTGGACGCTGCAACGCGCCTGCGAAATCCAGCTGGCCACCTTCGGCATGGGAGGTGCCGCTGCCGCGATCCCGGTGCCTGAAGAGATTGCAGCGAAATGCACGCGCGACGCGCTACAGTTCAGCCCCGACCACGGCGCAGGCCGTGACGTGTTCGACGCGCTGGTGAGGCAGGTCAACCGTCTCGACAGCAGCTACCTGGAGTGAACACCTGATGCCAACGGATTTCCAGCGCGTGGCCATCGTCGGCGCCGGTGCCATCGGCGGCTGGCTGGGGGTGCTGCTGTCGCACACCGGCTGCATCGTCAGTGCGCTGGCCCGGGGCGAGTCGCTCGCAGCAATCCAGCGCGAGGGCTTGCAGCTGCACGAGAACGGCCGCCTCATTGGCGCCCCGGTGGAGGCCTCCAGCAGTGCCGTGGCCCTGGGCGTTCAAGACCTGGTGATCGTGGCAGTGAAAGCGCCCGCACTGGCCGAGGTGGCGCGCAGCATCGCGCCCCTGATCGGTCGCCACACCATCGTTCTCACCGCCATGAACGGCGTTCCCTGGTGGTTCTTCAACGGCTTCGGTGGCGAGCGCGCCGGCACCCGCCTGCAGTCGGTGGACCCCACCGGCGCCATCGACCGCGCCATCCCCGCGCGCAACGTCATTGGCGGCGTGGTGCATGCCAGCTGTTCGGTCGATGCGCCCGGCGTCATCCGCCACCACTTCGGCAACGGCCTGATCATCGGCGAGCCCTCGGGCGAAGCCACTGAGCGCGTGGCCGCACTGGCCACGCTGCTGCAGCGCGCCGGGCTCAACGCCAGCGTGTCGCCGCAGATTCAGAAAGACGTCTGGTACAAGCTCTGGGGCAACATGACGGTCAACCCGGTGAGCGCCCTCACCGGCGCCACCACCGACCGCATCCTGGGCGACGAGCTGGTGCGCGGCTTCATCAGCAGCGTGATGCTCGAAGCCAAAGAAATCGGCGCCAGGGTCGGCATTCCGATCGACCAGCAACCCGAAGACCGCCACGCCGTCACGCTCAAGCTCGGCGCGTTCAAGACCTCGATGCTGCAGGACGTGGCGGCGAAAAAACCGGTGGAACTCGACGCGCTGGTGACGGTGGTGCGCGAACTCGGCCAACTCACCGGCGTAGCCACACCGTTCACCGACGCGCTGCTGGGCCTGTCGCGCCTGCAGGCGCAGACGCTGGGGCTGTACCCGTCTCAATAGCCGATCGAATCGAACAGATCAGTTCGATTTTCCGGATATGAACATCATCTTTGATGAAATCGATCAGATGTGATCGATTTCTTGACGTGTTGCGTTTCTGCAGTCAGAATCGATTCGAACCCATCGATTCCAAGTCACGATGCAACTCCCCATCCGCTCCGTCTCCGACCTCGGCCTGGCCGTCCGCGCCGTGCGCAAGGAACAAGGTTTGCGCCAGGACGACACCGCTGGCGGCGCGGGCGTGGGTCACGTTTTCCTGCGGGACGTCGAGCGTGGCAAGGAAACCGTGCAACTCGGTCTCGTGCTTCGGGTGCTCGACGAGCTGGGCATTCAACTGAGTATCGACATACCGGGAGAGGCCTTGGCTCGGCTCAACGAGCTTCGCGAGAAAGGCCTTAAACCCCTGTCAGGGCGTGGAAAGACTGGCGCATGAGCGCCGAGCGCAGTCTATCGGTCTCCACCCACGGCCGTGAGATCGGCTCGCTTCTGGAGCAGGACGGCATCTGGACATGGGTCTACGAAGACAGCTGGCTTCAGGCCCCCGACGCATTCCCGCTGTCGCCAGCGCTTCCCTTGTCAGAGCAACGCATGCGCGACGGCTCGACGCAGCGAACGGTCCAGTGGTACTTCGACAACCTGTTGCCCGAAGAGCAGCTGCGTGAAGTGCTCAGCAAAGAGCAACAGGTAGGCCAGGGTGACGCTTTCGGTCTGCTCGCGCGGCTTGGTGCGGAATCGGCCGGCGCCCTGGTGTTGCTGCCGCCCGGGAGTCCTGAGGCCGAGAAGGGTGACCAGCCACTGACCGTCGGTGAACTGTCAGCGAGGATTCAGAACCTGCCGCGGGCCTCCCTCACGTCCAGGTCGCCCAAACGCATGTCGCTCGCCGGTGCGCAACACAAGATGGTGGTGTTGTTCAACCCCGAGACTGGCGAGCTGCGCGAGCCCTTGAGAGCCAGCGCTTCCTCGCACATCCTCAAGCCCAACAGCCGCTCCGAGCAGTACCCGCATTCGGTTGTCAACGAAACCTTCACCATGCGCCTGGCGCGCAAACTGGGTGTGAACGTGCCCGCGGTGCACCGGCTCTACGTGCCCGAGCCGGTGTACATCATCGAGCGCTTTGACCGCGCATGGGACACCGACACGAGGACGTGGACGCGCAAGCACGTGATCGATGCCTGCCAGTTGCTGAATCAGCCATCGATCTTCAAATACAGCAACGCCAACCTGGACACGCTGGCCCGCGTGATCGACAAGTGTCGGTTGAAGGCGGCAGCGCGCATGGCCATTTTCAGATGGGTGCTGTTCAACACCCTGGTGGGCAACTCGGACAGCCATCTCAAGAACATCTCGTTTCTCGTGAGCCACGAAGGCGTGCAGATCGCACCGTTCTACGACCTGCTGTGCACCGCCGTGTACCACGCCCGCATGTTCGCAGGTGATCTGGCGACCTGGCCCGACGAGCCACTGGCCATTCCCGTCGTCGATGCCGCTGTGTTTGGCGATGTGACGCGCGACAAGCTGATCAAGACGGGTGTTGCTTTGGGCCTGCCACCGGCTGGCGCGACCCGTGAGGTGGTGAAGATGGTCCAGCAGCTACCGCTGATCGCAGACGCGCTGATGATCGAGATGGAGCGCGAGTTCGAAGCGCTCAGGTCCGTGTCTCCTCAACCCGAAGCCATGAGCGCCACCCAAGGCGCAGAAGCTCACCTGTTGCGCGGGGTGCGAAAGCTGGTGATTGCCGACATGCTCAGGCTCGCAGCGTGACCACTGCCGGCATTCAACCCAGCAGGGCCGGAAAGAGCTTCACCAGCCCGGTGGCCATCACCTCCACCGACAGGGCCGCCAGGATCAGCCCCATCAACCGCGTCATCACGTTGATGCCGGTCTGCCCCAGAAACCGCGCGATCGGCTCGGCCAGCGTGAAGCAGATGGCGGTGGCCAGCGCGATCACCACGCCGTAGCCCACCAGCGCGGCGTGCTGGAAGAACGTCTTGGCCTGGTCGGCGTAGATCACCACGGTGGACATGGTGGCCGGGCCGGTGAGCAGGGGAATGGTGAGTGGCACCACGGCGATCGAGGCGCGGGCCGACGCGTCGTTCACCTCCCGCTCGTTGGTTTTGGCCTCGGCCGGTTGCGCGTTGAGCATGGACAGTGCCGAGGTGAGCAGCAGCATGCCGCCACCCACCTGAAAACTCGCCAGCGAGATACCGAAGAATTCGAGGATCTGCAGACCGATCAGCGCGCAGATGGCGATGACGGAAAACGCGCTGATCGCGGAGATCATCACCGTGCGCTGGCGCTGCTTGCGGCTGAAGCCCTGCGTGTAGTGGATGAAGAAAGGCACGATCGCCAACGGGTTGACGATGGCCAGCAGGGTGATGAGCGGCTTGAAATCCATGAGCTGGATTGTGGCCCACCCCCGCCGCGCTGCGCGCGTCCCCCTCAAGGGGGCGCACGCTGGGACCGGCGGAGCCGGATCCTCGCGAGCCCTGGATGGTGTACTTCGCGCCGGTGACTGTGCCTTTCGGGGACTGGCGGAGCAAGCGCGCTAGGGGGTTCCCGGCTCGCGCCTCCTGAACATGCCGTAGCCCTCCATGAACAACAC
>JANPKR010000067.1:0-1824 GCA_031426175.1 Hydrogenophaga sp.
GCCATCATTTCCATCTCGGGCGTGCACGCGCTCAAAACTTACCTCAGCGGCGAACTGACCCTGGAGAACATCCAGGTCGTCACCATGGTGGCGGTGATCCATTTCACCTTCGTGCTCTCCGCCATCGGCATCTCGTTTGCAGAACGGCTGACGCGAGACAAACACTGAAGCAGCGCCGCCATGAAAACCATCGACGAAATGCTGCACCTGGCCCTGCTCACCCCCGACGAGCACCAGCAGATCAGCAGCTGGATTGCCCAGGCCGACACGCCCGACGAGATCCTGAAGATGCCGCCCCCGCTGTGGCGGGCGGTGGAGCGGGCGAGTGCGGTGATGGGGATTGACGAGGATTTGCTGCGGCCGCCTGCGCTGGACGCTGATGACGCGGTCTGCCGATAAGCCACGCGTCAAACATTGGGTGCGTTCTCGCACAGACCCGCTACCCGGGAGCCCATAACCTGCGATCCAGCCCCAAGACAGGGCTGAATTTCGCAAACGCTGCCCCTTGCAGCAACCACAAAGGCCCCCATGAATATTTCCCGCGTTCTCACCACTTCCCTGACTGCCTTGGCCATTGCTGGAAGCGCAGGCTTGGCATTCGCGCAGTCCAACACCTCAGGCTCGCCAGCGTCCCCGGCGCCAGCTGCCGCCAACCAGGTGCCCCCACCTGTGGGCACCAAGCCCATGGAGACCTCGCCGGGCAGCATGGCCAAGCCCGAACGCACACCCACGCCACCCGCGAAAGGCAACAACACCTCCGGCTCGCCCGCCTCTCCAGCTCCGGCTGCGGCCAATCAGGCACCCCCACCTGTGGGCTCCAAGCCCATGGAGACCATGACCGGCAGCATGGCCAAACCCGATCGCACACCCACGCCCCCCGCCAAGGGCAGCAACACCTCCGGCTCTCCTGCGTCTCCAGCGCCGGCTGCGGCCAACCAGGCGCCCCCAACCGTGGGCACCACGGTCCCGGCACGATGAACTGAAGCTGGGCCAGGAGCCCGTGTTTCGGGGGCGCTGCCCTCAACCGGACGACTGTTCCTCCCAGACCGCGCCCCCTGACCTTTGAGATCAGGGGGCGTTCTTTTTTGGGAGGGCAGAAGGCGCCTTGCAAGCCGCGGCACCAACACTGTGTCGACACAATGTCGACACAGTGGCGCAGGTGCGCTGTGCCGGCGCGCGGTGCATTTCCGCGTGCACCTTCAACAAACCCAATCAATTCAACGCCCTTCGGGGAATGACCCGCATGCCCGCACCCCTGGCACGCAGGTTGCGCTGGAGACCTCAGGCAATCCCGCCTTCCGCCACTTCCGCGAGGTCTCCATGAGCATTGAAGCCACCCTGATCGCCCCCGCCCAGCTTGCTGCGTTGCAGTCGTCCGAACCCGTCGTGGTCATCGACACGCGAGACGCGGACACCTTTGCCGCCGGTCACATTCCCGGTGCCGTGAACCTGCGCGAAGTGTTCACCTACCTGGCCACCTCCACACCCGAAGGCCTGCAGGCGCTCAAGGCCACGTTTGCCGAAGCGCTGGGCGCAGCCGGTTTGTCGGGCAAGGAAACCGCGGTGTTTTACGAAGACGCCATGAACAGCGGCTACGGCCAGTCGTGCCGCGGCTACTACCTGCTCACCTGGCTGGGCTACCCCAAGATCAAGGTGCTCAACGGCGGCTTCAGCGCTTGGAAGTCCGCTGGCATGCCGGTCTCCACCGCCGCCGTGGCACCCACGCCCGCCACCTTCCCGAGCGACCTGCCCACGTCCGATGTGATGCTCACGCAAGACGACGTGAAGGCCGCGCTGGGCACCGACACCGTGTTGCTCGACGTG
>JANPKR010000068.1:0-1641 GCA_031426175.1 Hydrogenophaga sp.
CCATCACTCAACATCATGCGAAAACAGGGAACCGTGGTGCGCTGGGATCCAGCCAAGGCGTTCGGCTTCATCCGCAGCGAACAGACCGCCGCCGACATCTTTTTCCACATGCGGGATTTCAGTGGCCACCAGCCGCCCAGCGAGGGCCTGCCGGTCACGTTCCAGGAAATCCACGTGGGTGGCAAGGGGCCGCGCGCGTTGTCGGTGGAGCCGCTGCGAAACGAGGTGAAGGCACCGTTCGAAACGCCAAAGCCATCGACGCCGCCCGAGGCCGAACTGCTGCCGCGCACCGCGCCCGCCAAAAGATCCCGCCTGCCTCGCGAAAAGCGCAGCGAGGAGCTGCCGCTGTGGATCGGCCTGGGCCTGATCGCCTTCTGGCTGCTGCTCTGGCTGGTGGGTATCGGTCTGGGCCGTTTCCCGTGGGTGATCCTCACCGCGGTGGTGCTGATCAACCTGGGCACGTTCTATATGTACTGGCGCGACAAGGACGCCGCCATCCACGAAACCCAGCGCACGCCCGAGGACCAGCTGCACGCGCTGGCACTCGTGGGAGGCTGGCCGGGGGCCTGGTTTGCGCAGCAGATCCTGCGGCACAAGACGAGCAAGCAGCCGTTCCGGCTGTATTACTGGACGACGGTCGCGGTGAACACGCTGGCGCTGCTGGCGTGGATTGTGTGGCCCGCATTCACCGACTCGCCACCCCCGCCGCCGTCGAGTTGAGCCTCAGCGCGGCTTGCGCTTGCCCGCCCCGACCGGCGAACCGGGTCGTCCGGCACCGGTCACCCGAGGCGGCAAACCCGTGTGCTGGGTGAGCACGCGGCCGGCCACCGGTTGCACCGTTTTGCCCACCGGGGTGCTGTTCTTGCGGCGCGCGCTCTGGTAGCTGCCATCCGTCATGGGCTGGAAGGTGGGGATCAGGTGGTGCTTGCCGTTGCCGATGAGATCGGCGCGGCCCATGCTCTTGAGCGCCTCGCGCAGCAGCGGCCAGTTGTTCGAGTCGTGGTAGCGCAGAAACGCCTTGTGCAGGCGGCGGCGCTTGTCACCGCGCACGATGTCCACCCGCTCGGCACGCTGCGCGTCGCGGCTGATGCCCTTGAGCGGGTTCAGGTTGGTGTGGTACATCGCCGTGGCGGTGGCCATGGGGCTGGGGTAGAAGGTCTGTACCTGGTCGGCGCGGAAACCGTTCTTTTTAAGCCAGACCGCCAGGTTCATCATGTCTTCGTCGCTGGTCCCCGGGTGGGCGGCAATGAAGTACGGAATGAGGTACTGCTTCTTGCCCGCCTCTTCGCTGAACTTCTCGAACAGCTGCTTGAACTTGTCGTAGCTGCCGATGCCGGGCTTCATCATCTTCGAGAGCGGGCCACCCTCGGTGTGCTCTGGCGCGATCTTCAAATAGCCACCCACGTGGTGCTGCACCAACTCCTTCACGTACTCCGGGCTCTTCACAGCCAGGTCGTAGCGCAGGCCGGAGCCGATGAGCACCTTCTTGATGCCGCGCAGCTCGCGCGCCCGCTTGTAGATCTTGATCAGCGGGCCGTGGTCGGTGGTGAGGTTGGAGCAGATGCCGGGGTAGACGCAGCTGGGCTTGCGGCACGCGGCCTCGATCTCGGGCGTCTTGCAGCCCAGGCGGTACATGTTGGC
>JANPKR010000069.1:0-6065 GCA_031426175.1 Hydrogenophaga sp.
CTGGGCCACGGTGTGCACGCCATCGCCGGTGACTTGCGGCGGGTCGCGACGCGACGCGGCGACCAACCGGTCCCCCACCACCAGCAATCGGTAGTCGCTGCCGGGCAGGTACTTCTCCACCATGGGCTGGCCGTATTCAACTGCCGCGCGGAACGCCAGCTCCAGGTGATCGCGCGAGACAATGTTCACGGTCACACCTTTGCCCTGGTTGCCGTCGCGCGGCTTCACCACCACTGGCAGGCCGATGTACTGTGCCGCGGTCCAGGCCTCTTCAACACTGTCCACCGGGCGGCCCAGGGGCACGGGCACGCCAGCGGCGCGCAACAGGTTTTTGGTGAGGTCTTTGTCCTGCGCGATGCTCTCCGACACCGCGCTGGTGCTGTCCACCTCGGCTGCCCAGATGCGGCGCTGCCGCGAGCCCCAGCCGAACTGCACCAGCGAGCCCTGCGTGAGGCGGCGAAACGGAATGCCGCGCGCCACCGCCGCGCTGACGATGGAGCCGGTGGACGGGCCCAGGCGCACGTCTTCGTCCAACTCGCGCAGGCGCGCGATGACGGCCTCCACATCGAAAGCCTCGCCCGTTTGAGCACGCACCACAGCAATGAGCTGCTCGGCTGCCTTGAAGGCTTCGCGCCCCACCGCCTCTTCGGTGTACTCCACGACCACCTGGTAAGTGCCGGGCTCCACGGTTTCGGTACAGCGGGAGAAGCTCACTGGACAGCCCGCCTGCGCTTGCAGCGCCAGCGCCACCAGCTTGAGAACGTTGGCCAACGACAGCTCGCTGGCCGGACGTGGCCAGCGCCCGAGCTGGGGAAACCGTTCGCGCAGCGCTGCTTCAAAGCCGGGCAGCAGGCTCAGCGAGCGCTCCTCGGGCGGGCAGTGCACGATGGCTTCTATGGCAGTCTGGCGGGTCCAGAGGTTGGGACCACGCAAGGCACGGATGCGGGAGATGTCCATGGCGGAGGGCGGAATTCGGTTGGGGTTCGTTTGATGCCGGGGTGCGTCAGGCGCGCGGCAAGGTGTCAAAGCGCTGCAGGCCGGCGGCCACCAGCACCGGGCTCAGGCCAGCGGCCCAGGCGGCCGCAGCAGCGCCGCACAGGATGTGCGCGGTGTCGGCGTCGGCCATGCCTGCCAGTGGCGCTCTGGCAATCACTTCGCCGTTGTCGATGAGGCACACCGCCGCGTCTTGCCAACGCACGGTGCGAGGCATGTCCACACCGGTCGGCACCGGCCCGACGCCATAGCCCAGGCTGCTGCCATCGCAATGCTCGGCCAGTTCGGCCACGCCGGGCTCGTCCAGGTTGAGCACGCAGGCACCTTGTGTCAGCACCACATCAACCTGGGTGCGCAGCACCCGTGGCATGCCCGACGCATCAAAGATGTCGTGGTGAGCCAGGCCTTCCCAGCCACCGAGGTCGGTCACCACACCCACCAGGCAGCGGTCGTAGGGCAGGCCGTGGTCAAGAATGAGCGAGGGTGGGGTCTCGACCGCGAGACCCTGGATATCGCGGTTCATGAGCAGTCGCTGGCATTGCTCCCAATAGTCGGCGCCGGCCAGTTCAATGCGCCGGCGCCCGATGTGGATGCCTTCGCTGGATGCGAGGCCAGCAGGTGCACCGGCGAGGTCGAGAAGAAAAGCCGCAGCGCGGGTGAGCAGGGCCGTGCCCCGAGTGCCGCTCACGCCGATGAGAGGAACGCGCCCGGCCATGGGTGTGGCAGGGTCGAACAATTGCGCCACGATGGCCTCACCCACTGGACGGGGCTGGCCGATGGCCGGGCGCAGGTGCATGAGCAGCCCGGGGCCGGCGTTCACTTCCACGATGGCTCCGCCCACTTCGTGCAGCGGACGACCAATGTCCTGCGTGACCATGTCGATGCCAGCGATGTCCAGGCCCACGGCGCGTGCCGCGAGGCTCGCCATGTAGGCCACCTCGGGGTGCACGTCGTCGGTGCAGTCGTAGGCCATGTTGCCGTTGCGCTGCACCAGGACCCGCTGGCCCGCGGCGGGCACGGCTTCGGCCGCCAGGCCCTGGCGCTCCAGCAGCAGGGCCATGGCCGGCTCACGCTCCAGCCGGATCGTTTCCAGCGGAAATTCCTCGGCCTCGCCGCGGCGCGGGTCGCTGTTGAGCTGCAGGTCAATCAGTGTCTTCACGTCGGCCACGCCATCGCCGGTGACCCACAGGCTTTCGCCCCGGTTGGCCGCCACCACGCGCCCGCCGACCACCAGCACACGGTGTTCGTTGCCTATGATGTGGCGCTCCACGATCACGTCGCTGCCCTCGGCATCGGCAATGGCAAAGGCGCGCTCGATGTCGGCCTGCTCGCTGAGTTCGAGCGAAACGCCGCGCCCGTGGTTGGCATCGCTGGGCTTGACCACCACCGGCAGCCCGATGTCCTGCGCCGCTTCCCAGGCCTCGGCGGCGCTGACCACGATCTGGCCTTCGGGCACCGGCACGCCACAGCTTTGCAGCAGGGTTTTGGTGAGGTCCTTGTCGCTGGCGATGTTCTCGGCGATCGCGCTGGTGAGCTCGGTCTCGGCGGTCCAGATGCGGCGCTGGCGCGCGCCCTGACCCAGCTGCACCAGGTTGCCTTCGGTCAGCCGCAAGTTCGGAATACCGCGCTCGGTGGCCGCGTTCACGATGGCCGCGGTGGAGGGCCCAAGCCAGGTCGCGTCGACAACGTCGTGCAGGGCCTTCACGGCCGCCGCCACGTCAAACGCTTCGTTGTTCATGGCCGCCTGCAACAGTGCGTGGCCGTGGCTCAGGGCCGCTTCGGCGGTGGCGCGGTTGCGGGCGCGAAACACCATTCGGTAAACGCCGGGCCGGGAGGTGCTGCGGGTCTGGCCAAAACCAGTGGGCATGCCCGCGAGGTTGAGCAGCTCGATCACGCAGTGCTCCAGCACATGGCCGGCCCAGGTGCCCTCGCGCAGCCGCTGCACAAAACCACCCACCTCGCCCACACCGCAGTGGTGGGTGGCCAGGCCCGGCAGCCAGGCCAGCAGGCGATCGGTCAGACCCTCGATGGTGTGGGAGGGGCGTTGCTCCAATTCCCCCAGGTCCAGCCAAACCTCCATCGTGGAGCGGTAGGTCCAGACGTTCGGACCTCCGAGGAAGCGGTGGCGAAGCACGGTCAGCGCAAAACGGTTTGAATCCATAACACCCGGGATTGAACACACAAAAGCCGGGCGGTGGACCCGGCTGTCAACGGTGGGCGCGCGCCCTTTGGCGCCGCCGTGGCCGGTGCCCGTGGCCCCGACACCCGCATTCTGCGCCGTCCCGGGGATGCGCGGCTGAGCTGTGCACGACAAATTGTGGCTGTATGTCACACCTGCAACGCCGGCGAGTTGGCGCACAATTTCCGGTTCATGCAAACCACGCCCGCCCACCCCCGCTTCGCCGCCCTCGGCACCGCTCATGCCGATGCCCACCCCGCGGAGGTGCTGGCCCGCATGGTCCTCGATCTGGACGCCCAAGGCCAGTTCGCCAACGGCGAGTTGCTGCTCACCGCCAGCGAACTCGTGCAACTGCAAACCAACGGTGACCGCCAGGTCTGGCCGCTGAGCAGCTCACAGCGCCTGCAGCACACCGACCTGGCCGGCGTGGCCACGCTGGACCTGCTGGACGCCGGCGGCCTGCGCCAGCGCTGGCGCTTCACGCTGGCCCAAAACCCCGACGCGCTGCGTCTGGTGCGTCTGTTCGGTCTGGCCATCAACCGCCTGCAAGGCGGCCCGGCACCCTTGCCCGAGTCGGGTCTGCGCTGTCCCACCTGCCAGTCGCCCATGAACCCCGACAGCGAGGCGTGCGAGGTCTGCGCGCGGCAACCGGCCGAGGTGCCGTCCACCTGGGTGCTGCTGCGGCTGTGGCGCTTTGCACGGCCCTACCGCTGGCAATTGCTGGCGGGTTTCCTGCTCATGCTGGCGTCCACCGCCGCCACGCTGGTGCCGCCCTACCTGACCATTCCGCTGATGGACAACGTGCTGATCCCGTTCCAGAACGGCCAGCAGATCGACACCGGCTACGTGGCCTTGCTGCTCTCGGGGCTGCTCGGAGCTGCGCTTGTGGCCTGGGGCCTGGGCTGGGCACGCACCTGGCTGCTGGCGCTGGTGTCCGAGCGCATCGCGGCCGACCTGCGCACCAGCGCGTTCGACCACCTGCTGGGCCTCTCGCTCGACTACTTCGGCGCCAAACGCACCGGCGACCTGATCGCGCGCATCGGCTCCGAGACCGACCGGCTCTCGGTGTTTCTCTCGCTGCACGCGCTCGATTTCGCCACCGACGTGCTGATGCTGCTCATGACATCGGCCATCCTGTTCTCCATCAACCCCTGGCTGGCGCTGGTGACGCTGCTCCCGCTGCCCTTCATCGCCTGGATGATCCACCGCGTGCGCGACCGCCTGCGCACCGGCTTCGAGAAGATCGACCGCGTGTGGGGCGACGTGACCAATGTGCTGGCCGACACCATCCCGGGCATCCGCGTGGTCAAGGCCTTTGCGCAGGAGAAGCGCGAGTCGGGCCGCTTTCACGAGGCCAACGCGCAGAACCTGGTGGTCAACGACCGCATCAACAAGACCTGGAGCCTGTTCACCCCCACCGTGACCCTGCTCACCGACGTGGGCCTGCTGGTGGTCTGGGCGTTCGGCATCTGGCAGATCGCCAAGGGCGACATCACGGTCGGTGTGCTCACGGCCTTCATCGCGTACATCGGCCGCTTCTACGGCCGGCTCGACTCCATGAGCCGCATCGTCTCGGTGACGCAGAAGGCGGCGGCCGGCGCCAAACGCATCTTCGACATCCTGGATCACGTGTCCAACGTGCCCGAACCCGCCGAACCGGTTCAGGGTGTGCAGGTGAAAGGTGGCCTCAGCATCCACGGCATTGGTTTCCGCTACGGCAACCGCTCGGTGATCCGCGACCTCAGCCTCAGCATCCGCCCTGGCGAAATGATCGGGCTGGTGGGCCACAGTGGCTCGGGCAAGAGCACGCTGGTCAACCTGATCTGCCGCTTCCACGACGTGAGCGAAGGCCGCATCGAACTCGACGGCCACGACATCCGCCGCTTTGCTGTCGCAGACTACCGCCGCCACATCGGCCTGGTGCTGCAGGAGCCGTTTCTGTTCTTCGGCACCGTGGCCGACAACATCGCCTACGGCAAACCCGGCGCCACGCGGGAAGAGATCGTGGTCGCCGCGCGCGCGGCGAACGCGCACGAATTCATCTTGCGCCTCGCACACGGCTACGACTCGCTGGTGGGCGAGCGCGGCCAGGGCCTCTCGGGCGGGGAGCGCCAACGCATCAGCATCGCGCGCGCACTGCTGATCGACCCGCGCATCCTGATCCTGGACGAAGCCACCTCGGCGGTCGACACCGAGACCGAAAAAGAGATCCAGAAGGCGCTGGACAACCTGGTGCAGGGCCGCACCACCATTGCCATCGCTCACCGCCTGTCCACCCTGCGCAAGGCCGACCGGCTGGTGGTGATGGACCGCGGCGAGGTGGTGGAGGTGGGCCCGCACGACGAGCTGATGGCGCGCCAGGGGCACTACTGGCGCCTGCACGAAGCGCAGGCCCGCCAGGCCGCCGCCGAAGACCCCGACCACATCGACAACGCCCTGGCCCACCACCTGCCGCAGCCCTCGGCGCACACCGGCAACCTGCCGCCATGAACAACACCGCAGACATGGTCGACTTCGAACTCTTCTCCGACGCCCAGGGCCGCTGGGTGTGCCGCGTGGCCGGCGCAGAGCCGCAGGTGGGCGTGCAGGTCGTGCGCTCGTTTCCGCTGAGCGCGCCCATGGAGTCGATATCCATCGTCGGCCCCGACGGGCACGAGGTGGTGTTCGTGGCCCGACTCGACTCGCTGGACGACACCCGGCAAGCCGCTCTGGTGCAGGCGCTGACGGAGCGCGAGTTCTCACCCGTGATCCAGCGCATCCAGCCGCGCCACGAACACCACCTCGTGCCCGTCGGGGCCGACGATGGAAATGGCCTCATCGGGCGCGCTGAGTGGAAACGAGCGCACCACCTGCACACCCATTTGCAGCTCGCCGCCTGTCACCCGGCACACCC
>JANPKR010000070.1:0-7904 GCA_031426175.1 Hydrogenophaga sp.
GGTATCAAAGTCCCACGCCCGCACTCTGGCTCGATGCCAGTGCTGCCACCGCCGGCGGGTAGCTCTGCCCAGCCGCTTGCCGCAGCCACACCAGGCTTTGCGCCACATCGCGTTCGCGGCCCTTGCCGGTGCGGTACATCACGGCCAGCGCGTACTGCGCTTCGGCCTCGCCGGCCACGGCTGCGCTTTCAAAACGGCGCGCGGCTTCACCCAGATCGCGCTCAACACCTCGCCCGGCCTCGAACATCCAGGCCAGGCGCGTTTGCGCGCGGCGATCACCACCATCGGCGAGTTGTCGGTACATCGCAGCGGCCTCGGTGTGCTCTCCGGTGGCACCCAAAAATTCGGCGCGCTGGTACGGCGTGAGGCTGGCCGCTGGCTGGCCCAGTGTGGCCAGGGTGGCGGTGGCGTCCTTGTCGCCACCCTGCGAGGCCAGCGTGAGGAAAATGCGCGCCTTCTCCACATCGCGCGGCAGCAACTGGCCTGCCGCATACAACATGCCCAGCCGGTACTGGGCCTTGAAGTTGCCGGCCTGCGCGGCGCTGGTGTAGAGCGTCTCGGCCTTCGCCATGCTTTTGGGCTCGCCCAGGCCGTCTTCGGCCAGGATGCCCAGGTTGAACAGCGCATCACCATTGCCCACCTCGGCCAGCGTCTCCCACACCTCGCGCGCCTCGGCGTAATGGGCCATCTTGAACTCGGCATAGGCCTTGTAGTTCCCCATGGCGGGGTTGCGCAGCCAGTCGCCGCGGTGGCTGTCCTGGGCCTGTGAGACGCCGGTGAGCACCACCAGCGCAGCGCCGAACCAGGTGCGCAGATGGATCATGTCGTGGTCTCCATGGAGGGTCAGGGGGATTCGATGCGCAGCTCGCTGAGCCAACGTGCGCCGGGTGTGAAGGGATCGCGGTCCGTGGCGGCGTAAGGCGGCACGGTCAGGTCGTCGGGCGGCACACCGATGCGGTTGAGGTCCACCGCCTGCGGTACGCCCACCAGCGCGGTGGGCGTGGCGGTGAACGTGAAGGCGATGCCGTTCCACAGCTTGGCGCCAAAGTCCTTGGGCTGCTTGTAGAAAAACAGCAGGCTGTGCTCCAGCCACGCGAGCTGGCTGCTGGATGCGGTGGCCGGTTGCGCGTACGGGTACGGCACAAAGCAGGAGATTTCCTGCGCAGCCGGCAAACACTTGAATTCACGCATGGAGAGAAAGTGGTCGCGCATCACCGTGTGGTCCATCTGCACCTTGAAAGTACTGACACCACCGGACGCCGGTGTGAACACAACGCGACCGATGGACGTGCGCGCGCCGTCTTTCGTCACGGCGATCAGCACCTTCTCACCGGAGAAATCAAATGCATGCGCGCCGCCACCGCTCAACAGCAAGGCCAGGGCCGTGGCGCGCAACGCGGTCATGGTTTGACGGTGAGCACCCAGGTCGAGAGGGTTTTGAGGTCGGCCGTGCTCAGGCTCGGGTGCGCCGGCATGGGAATGCGGCCCCACTTGCCCTTGGAGCCGTTTTGAATCGATTGCGCGAGCGATGCAGCGGCGTCTTTCTCGGTCGCGTACTTTTCTGCGATGGCGGCAAACGCCGGACCCACCACTTTTTCGCCGTTGGCGTGACACGAATAGCAGCCGCTGGCTTTGGCCAGGTCGGGGGCGCCGGCCAGATCGGCTTGCGCAAAGGCGCTGACGCTGGTGATCAGGGTGACAATGAAGATGGTCGAGCGCATGGCAGGTCCGCTTGAAACTGAACAGGTCAAAGAAAAAGGTGCCGACCCGGTGCGTGCACCGCACCCGACCGGCACCTCGGCACATCACTTCGCGAGCTTGAAGGTCCAGACGGAGCCGCCCTGTTCGAGGAAGTTGACCTTCTTGGCCACTTCACCGCCCCACAGAGGCACAGCACCGCCCCAGCCGGAGACCACGCTCACGTACTGCTCACCGCCTTCGGTCCAGGTGATGGGAGGTGCCACCACGCCGGAGCCGGTCTGGAACTGCCACACGACCTTGCCGGTCTTGGCATCCGCTGCCTTGAGGTAACCCTCGGGCGTGCCCCAGAACACCAGGTCGCCCGCGGTCAGCACACCACCCCACAGCGGCGCGTTGTTC
Source organism: Hydrogenophaga sp. (assembly GCA_031426175.1). GTDB lineage: Bacteria > Pseudomonadota > Gammaproteobacteria > Burkholderiales > Burkholderiaceae_C > Hydrogenophaga. The sequence goes on from JANPKR010000070.1 coordinate 2,101, forward strand.
TTGACCTCCCAGGCCACTTTGCCGGTCTTGGGATCGATCGCGCGCAGCGAACCGATGTGGTCGTCGAACAGCGGCTTGATGGTGAAGCCCGCACCCAGGAAGGCAGCGCCTTTCTTGTAGGTGATCGGCTCGTTCCAGATCTCCATGCCCCATTCGTTGGTGGGCACATAGAACAGGCCGGTGCGCGGGCTGTAGGCCATGGGCATCTGGTTCTTGCCACCCAGGAAGCCCGGTGCCGAGAACACCGACTTGCCCTTGGCGCCATCGCCGCCGGCGGCGGTCGGGTCGCCAGGACGGTTGGTGTCGTCAAAGTTCGGACGACCGGTCTTGAGGTCGATGCCGGTGGCCCAGGTCACTTTCTTCACGAACGGGAAGGCGTTGACCAGCTTGCCGGTGGTGGCGTCGTTCACATAGAAGAAGCCGTTGCGGTCTGCCTTGGCGCCCATGCGCTTGCCGTCCATGTCGAAGGTGATGAACTCGTTCACACCGTCGTAGTCCCAGCCGTCGTTCGGGGTGTTCTGGTAGTGCCACACGATCTTGCCGGTCTTGGGGTCGATCGCCACGGTGGAGGCCGAGTACAGGTTGTCGCCCTTGCGCACATGGCTGTTCCATGGGCCGGGGTTGCCGGTGCCGAAATAGGCCAGGCCGGTCTGCGGGTCGTAGGTGCCACCCAGCCATGGGGTGGCGCCACCGGTTTTCCAGGTCTCGCCGGGCCACGATGCGTTGGTGGTGCCGGAGATGCCGTTTTCCTTGCCATCCTTGTAGCCCATGTGGCCTTCCACCACGGGGCGCGACCAGACCATCTTGCCGGTCTTGGGGTCGCGCGCTTCCACGCGGCCAACCACGCCGAATTCACCACCGGAGACACCGGTCATGAGCAGGCCCTGTGCAATCAGCGGCGCAGCGGTGTAGCTGTAGCCGGCGGAGTAGTCGTCGATCTTCTCCCGCCACACCACCTTGCCGGTGTCCTGGTCCAGCGCCACCAGCTGCGCGTCGAGCGTGCCGAAGATCACCAGGTTGTCGTAGAGCGCGGCACCGCGGTTGATCACGTCGCAGCAGGGCATGATGCCTTCGGGCAGGCGGTGCTCGTACTTCCAGAGCTTCTCGCCGGTCTTGGTGTCCACCGCGTAGATGCGCGAGTAGGACGCCGTCACAAACATCTTGCCCTTGTTGACCAGTGGCTGCGACTGCTGGCCGCGCTGCTTCTCACCACCGAACGACATGGACCACACAGGCACCAGCTTGCTGATGTTCCTGGCGGTGATGCCATTGAGCTCCGAGTGGCGCTGACCCTGGGTACCGAGACCCCAGCTCAACACGTTCTCGGGCGACTTGGCGTCGTTGGCGATCATGGCATCGGTGACGCCCTGGGCGCCAACGTGGGCCGTGGCGGCCATGATCATGAGGCTCAGTAGGGTGCGTTTCACAGTCTGTCTCCTGCTCGTTCGTGGATGGGATGTCTGCTGCCGTGCAACATGCCCGGCGGCTTGTGATGCCCCGCGCGACAGGTCGGTCCGTGGGCTGCACGCGACTTGAATGGCAACATCTGTGCCAGCGTTTGCGACGCGGCCAGCGGCTGTTTTTTCAAGGGTTTTCGAGCACTCGGCGCCCATCAGGTGGCTGCAACTGCGCCATGTCGCACGCCTCACATGTCACGCCGGGGTGACAGTGTTCAAAAATGAATCAACAGTCCGCCGGCCTGCAACAGTCGGCGCCTCAGCGCCGGGGCTCGGGCGCTGCCAGCACCTGCTGCTCGTATCGCGGGTACCACTGGGTGATGCTGCGGTGCAACTCGGCTGGCTGCGCCGCCCAGGTCTGGAAACGCTGGGGCAGCGGCAGGCGCAGCACTTCGCTCAAATCCAGTCCTCGCTCGGCGCTCTCCCGCATCTGGGCGGTGAGCCAACGAAGCCAGTCGCGCGTCTGCTGCACTCCGCCCAGGCCGCTGTGCAGCGGGCCGTGGCTGGGGACCACCTGGCGGATGTTGTCCGCCTTGATCCACTGCTCGAGTGTGTCAAGGCTGGCCTGCCAGGCTTCGAAATCGGCGTGGGGCGTGGTGGGCACACGCTGGGCAAACACCAGGCCACCGGCAAACAGCACACCGCTGGTGTGGTCGATCAGCACGAGGTCGTCGCCGGTGTGGCCGCTGAGGCGCCGCAACTCCAGCTTGTGCGCGCCGATCTGCAGCACGCCTGGATCGATGGTCTGGCGCGAGGGCGTGGACTCGGTGCCCTTCATCCAGTCACCGCACAGACGGTAAAGGTTGTCGGCGTAGACGCGACCTTCGGCCTGCATGCCGTCGACGCTGCCGGCCAGCGCCTGGGTGGGCCGGTCGGCCCAGGCCTGGTTGCCGAAGAAGTAGTCGGGGTGCAGGTTGAGACTGAGCACGCGGACCACCGGCTCGCGTGTGATCCGCTCGATGGCGCGGCGCTGCTGCTCGCCGTAAAGGCGCGAGGGGCCGGTGTTGACCACCACCACACCCGCACCGGTGGCGATGAACGCGGTGTTGATGATGTTGCAACCGTTGGCGCGCGAAAAATCGTCCACCGCGCCTTCGATGACCCAGGTGCGTTCGGCGATCTGGCGCGGGCGCAGGTCGTATTCCAGACGGGCGATGTCGGGCTTGCCCTGCGCCAGGGCAGCGCCGGCGCAGGCGGCGAGCAGCCACAGCAGCAGCAGCGATCTCAAGCGCCCACCTCGGCATCGATCCGGTTGCCGTTGTTGTCACGACCCGTGAGGCGGAACCCGCTGCCGTTTTGCGGCGGCAACTCCAGGGTGATGAGCGGGTTCTCCGACACCGGCTCGTGGAGCGCAAGCCGCCACCAGGGTGCGCCTGCGCCGTCCACCAACTGCAGTTGCTCGATGTAGAAGGCCGGGATGCCGGCCACCAGACCCGTGTCCATGGGATGCATCACCCGCAGGCGCATGCGGCGACTGCCTTCAATCACGTTGTTGAAAAAGCGCGCCTGCACCTGGTTGAGCGTGCGGCTCCAAGAGCCGTCAGCGCGTGTGGCGCCGGGCACCGTGCAGCCGCCACCGGCCGCCTGAACCCAGGTACTGCCCACGTGCCAGGCGCCATCGCGCGTCTGCACCAGTGCGCGCACCGGTGAGGCCTGCTCCATGCGGATGCGAAACGCCAACATGGGCAAGGCCTTGAGCGGCTCGAACGTGAGCACCTCGCGCACCGGGTTGCGGTCCACCACCACCTGGATGCGGGCCACACCACCGCCTGTGTCGGCAAGACCGCGCGCGTCCACCAGCAGCGGCACGTTCATCGCATCGTCGGCAAAGGTCGGCCCGCTCACCACCACCGCGTTGGAAAAGCGCATGGGCGCATCGCCCAGGTACTGCTTGCGCAGACCGGGCCACTGCATGGAGCCCAGCGGGTCGCCGCCGGTGTGGTCCACCGCAGCCCACAGCGGGGCGCTGGCTGCGCCCAGCCCAGCGCCCAGGAGCAATCGGCGGGTGTTGTCGTGTGTCATGAAGACCTTTCAGGAACCCTTCTGGCGGATCCAGCCGCGCTGCGGGTCATAGCCCCACAAGGCGAGCACAAAAAACGCGATGCTGCACACCACCACCACCGCCCACGAGGTGGCGTTGAACTGGCCGTACATCGCGAACCGCATCGCCTCCACCGCGTGGGTGAAGGGGTTGAACTCGGCGAGCTTGAGCAACCAGTAAGCCCCCGACTCCTCCAGCTTCCACAGCGGGTAGAGCGCAGGGCTGATGAAGAACATGGGGAAGATCACGAAGTTCATGGTGCCGGCGAAATTCTCCAGCTGCTTCACGTACACCGACAGCATGAGGCCCAGCGCTGCCAGCAGCGTGGCCCCGCACGCCATGGCCACCAGCAGACCGGGCAGATGCCAGAGCGCGATCTCGACACCGAAGACCCAGGCAATGCCGAGGAACACCACCATCTGCAGCACCGACAGGCAGGTACCCGCGAGCAGCTTGAAAGCCAGCAACCAGCCGCGGGCGAGCGGCGCGGTGAGCAGCAGACGCATCACGCCCATCTCTCGGTCGTACACCATGGAAAGCGAACTCTGCATGCCGTTGAACAGGGCCACCATGCCCAGCAAGCCGGGGACCATGTAGACCTTGTATTCGATGTAGGTTTCGTAGGGCGGGATGATGGCCACGCCAAACACGTTGTGAAAGCCCGCTGCGAACACCACAAACCACAGCAAAGGGCGCACCAGCGCCGAGCCCAGGCGAGAGGGCTGGCGCAGGAAGCGCCCGATCTCGCGGCCCACCACGGCGCGCAGCGCGCGTGCCAGGTGCAGGGGCATTGAAGGCTGATTCGGCGGTGGTATCAGGGTCGCTGTTTGCATGCGCTCTCCTGTTCGTCCACGCCCAGCGTGTCCAGAACTTCCTTGGGATGCAGCACTCCCTCCAGCGGAGCGAGGCCGACCACACCGTCCACGTGGCTCACGAACATGGGCTGGCGCAGCTGGCCGTCCCACGCGCGGAAGGTCAGGCGTGGACCTTTGAAGCCATCGATCACGACCGCGCCACTGCGCAGCTTCTTGAGTTGCTGCGGCACGGCCGCTTTGGGGTCGTCCACCAGCACGGCGGCCACGGCCTTGCCGGCGGCCCAGGCGGCCCAGTCGTGGCCCTGCATCGGACGCTGTGCGAGCTTCTGAAAACGCCTTGTGAGCTGCGGGCCACCGTTGCGCTCCCATTGCGCATGCCAGGCCTGCGCCACCAGACCGCTGGCGCCCACCACCGGACGCGGCCACTGCGTGGCATAGGGCACGGTGCGGGCGAACTCGCCGTTGGCATCCATCACCGCCACCACCTCGTGCTCGCGTTCGCCGGTGAGCAACCGGGTGTTGGCCAGGTCCCGTTCGCGCGGGTCACCACTCAGTTTGAAGGGCTTGGTCTGCGTGATCTTCAGTCCATAGCGTTTGGCGGCGCGGTTGAAGGCCTCGCCCATCAACACATCGCCGGGCTCCGGGCCTTGCAGCACCAGAACCTTGCGCCAGTTGCGTGCGGCCAGGTACTGCGCCAAGGTATCGGCCCGCATGCTTGCGCTGGGCAGCGTGTGCAGCAGGTGGGCAGCGCAGCTCTGGGCGCGCAGGCTGTCGTCGTCCAGGCCGGTGTTGAACACCACCGCACCGCCGAGCGCGGCGGGTGCGGCCTGCACCAGCTGGCGCAGCTCGGCCAGCGGCAGGTCGGCCACCAGGTGCTGCACCTTGGCGGCCTTCAAATCGGCCAGGGCCTTGGGGAGTGCGGCCATGTCGGGCAGCACCACGTCGCGCGCGGTCAGTGCAATGCCTGCGGTGTCGAGCTCGAACGCGGCCTCTTCCAGCGCAAGCTGCACGCCCTGAAATGCCCGACCCTGCGGATGGCCGGGGTAGCCGCGTTCCATGCGCCGGTTGGCGTAGCGCGCGTCACCAGCCAGCGAGATCACCGCCAGGGTCATCTGGGTGCTCGCGGCCTGCGCAACCGGCCAGGTCAGCGAGGAGAGCATCGCAAGCATGGCCACAGCCCGGTGCAGGTGGGACACCGGCATCAGGGCTGCACCAGCACGCTGTGCGGCACGCGTCCCACGGCCACGGTTCTGATGGCCTTCGCACTCGCGGTGTCCACCAGTGTCATGTCGTCGGACAGGCCGTTGGTCACATACAGCGTCTTGCCATCGGGGTGCAGGGTGAGGCCCCAGGCGCGTTTGCCCACCAGCACCTGCCGGCCCACCTTTTTGCTGGCCACATCCACTTCGACCACATGGTTGGCTTTGCCCAGACCGACCCACATGGTCTTGCCGTCGGCGCTCAATGTCATGCCCACGGGCGTGATGTCGG
>JANPKR010000071.1:0-3588 GCA_031426175.1 Hydrogenophaga sp.
GTGGTGAGCCTGGATGCGAAGTGGTTCAACCTGATCTGGCTCAACTTCGGCTTTCACAACGCACACCACGAACGCCCCACCGCACCGTGGTACCGCCTGCCCGCCTTCCACCGCGAGTTGTATGCCGACAGCTATCCGCAAGTGATCACGGTGAGCGAGCTCTTGCGCAGCTTCCACATCAACCGCGTCAAGCGTGTGCTGGCGAGCAACTACGGCGTGGTGCAAGCGCCCGGTACGCCAGGCCGCGCGGACGGTTTCCTCGGGGCCGTTGGCGTGTCGTTTCTGACAGCGGTCTGACATGGCCGCAAACCACGGCCTGCAAGGAAAGACCGTGCTCATCACCGGCGCGGCTGGCGGCATCGGCCAGGCGCTGGCGAGGGCTTTTGCGGCGCAGGGTGTGCGGCTGATGCTGCTGGACCGCGTCGACTCAACCAGCACGCTGGATCTGATCCGGCACGACCAAGCCACCTCCGTTCGGGCTGAGCTTGTCGAAGCCCTCAGCACCACGTGTGAGCTCGGTAACCCCCAACAGGTGGCTGCCGTTGCAGACCAGGTGCGCGAACGCTGGGGAACGCTGGACGTGCTGGTCAACAACGCCGGCACCGAGTACCCCACACCGCTCGCCGACGGAGCGCCCGACTCGATGACGCGCTGGGCCAACCTGCTCGACAACAACGTCACCTCCATGGTGCGGCTCACCCAGGCCCTGCTGCCCCTGCTGCCGCGCGGCGCGAGCGTCATCAACCAATCGTCGATCTGGGGCCGCGTCGGCGTGGCCGGCTTTTCGGCCTACGCCGCGAGCAAACACGCGGTGGTGGGCCTCACACGCTCGCTTGCGCTCGAACTGGGCCCCCGTGGCATCCGCGTCAATGCGGTCTGCCCCGGCTGGATCCGCACCGAGGCTGCGATGCGCTCCCTGACTGCCATGGCGCAGGAGCAAGGTCGCAGCGAAGCCGAGGTGGAGCGCGAGATCCTCGCGCGCCAAGCGGTGCCCGAGATGTTGAGCGCGGCCGACATTGCCGGTGTGTTTCTTTTCCTGGCCGGCAACGAGTCGCGTTCGTTGACCGGCCAATGTCTCGTGGCCAGCCACGGTGAGGTGATGGCATGAATGTTTCTCTGTCGCTGGCCGGCAAAACGGCCATGGTCACCGGTGCGGCCACCGGCATCGGCCGCGCCACTGCGCTGTTGTTTGCACAGGCTGGGGCGCGCGTGGTGGTGAACCACTGGAATCAGCCGGTCGACGCGGCCGCCGTGGTGCAGGCCATCAAATCCGCCGGTGGTCACGCCGTGGCGATCAGCGCCGACGTGAGCAACCCGACCGATGTGAAGCGGCTGGTCGACGAAGCACTGCACACCGTGGGCGACATCCACGTGCTGGTGAACAACGCCGGCATCCTGCAGGAGAAACCTTTTCTCGACACCACCGACGACGACTGGCACCGCATGATCAACACCGACCTCGGCTCGGTGTTTTTGATGTGCCGCGCCGTGCTGCCCGGCATGCTGACGCAGGGCAGCGGCGTGATCGTCAACATCGCCTCCGATCTCGGCATGACCGGGCGCGCGCAGTTCGCGCCCTACTGCACCGCCAAGGCCGGTGTGATTGGTCTGACCAAGTCGCTGGCACAGGAGTTCGCACCCGCCATCCGCATCAACGCCATCGCCCCGGGCGCGGTGGCCACCGCCATGGTGTCGCTGGAGCAGATGAGCCCGGAGTGGATGGAGAAGGAACTCGACATTCCGCTGCACCGCCTCGGTGAGCCGCAGGAAATCGCGGCCACCGCGCTGTTTCTGGCCAGCGACCTCTCGCGCTTTTACTGCGGCCAGGTGTTGGGGCCCAATGGAGGCTCCGTCATGCCTTGATCGCCGCCCATGTCCTTGCTCTCCCACCCCTCCAACCGGCTCGCCACCGGCGTGCTGCTGTTCTCGGCCTCGCTCTGGGGCCTGTCGTGGATGCCGCTGAAGTGGTTCATCGCGCAGGGGCTCACCGGCCCCATGGTCTCGCTGCTCTCGTACGGTGTGGTGGGCCTGTTCACCAGCGTATTCATCTGGCGCCAGCGCGCCGCCTGGCGCCCGCAGTGGGGCCTGCTGCTGGCACTGGCCGTGGTGGGTGGCTGGGCCAACACCTCGTTCGTCAACGCTCTGATGCTGGGCGACGTGGTGCGGGTGATGTTCCTTTTCTACCTCTCGCCGGTGTGGTCGGTGCTGGGCGGCTGGCTGTTTCTGAAGGAACGCATCCCGCCACTGCGCTGGGCGGCGGTGGTGGTGGCGCTGCTGGGGCTGTGGCTGTTCCTGGGCGGCCCCGGCGGGGTCGACCTGGCCTTCACCTTCGTCGATTTCCTCGCGCTCTCTGCGGGCTTCTGCTTCGCGGCCAACAACGTGATCGCACGCGCCGCGCAGCAGGTGCCGATGGTGAGCAAGACCTTCGCGGTGTTCGCCGGCTGCGGCGTCATCTCGCTCATTGCCACCAGCGCGCTGGGCCACAGCGTGCCCACCCAGATGGGCATCGGCGTGTGGCTCGCCGTGCTGGCCTACGGTTTTGTGTGGCTGCTGCTGGCCACCGCCACCTGGCAGTTCGGCGTGACGCACATCGAGAGCAGCAAGGCCGGCGTGATCCTGCTGGCCGAACTGGTCGTGGCGGTTCTGAGCGCGCTGTGGTTCGGCGATGAATCCATGACCGGTCTGGAGTGGGCTGGCGGCGCATTGATCACCATGGCCGCGTTCGCCGAGGCGCTCGACACATCGCCCACACCCAAACCCCAAGGAGCTTGAATGAACCCCACCGTGTGGATGAACGAACTCTCGTGGGTGGACTACCAGTCGCGCGTGCAGCGCGACCAGCCGCCTGTGCTGCTGCCCGTGGGCGCGCTCGAACAGCACGGCCCGCACCTGCCGCTGGGCACCGACGGCCTGCTGTCCAGCGCAGTGTCGGCCGACACCGCTGCGCTGGTGGGCGGGCTGGTGGCCCCCACGCTGTCGTATGGCTACAAGTCGCAGCCCAAGTGCGGCGGAGGCCAGCACTTCTGCGGCACCACCAGTGTGGACGCAGCCACGCTGGTGGGCCAGGTGCGCGACGCGGTGCGAGAGTTCGCGCGCCACGGCTTGACAAAGCTCGTCATCGTCAACGGCCACTACGAGAACCAGTGGTTCCTGATCGAAGGCATCGACCTCGGCCTGCGCGACGCCAAGGCCGCCGACCCGACCAACCAACTGCAGGTGATGCGCCTGGAGTACTGGGACTTCATGACCCCCGAGACCCTGGGCGATGTGTTCCCCGACGGCTTCCCCGGCTTCGCGCTGGAGCATGCAGCCGTGCTGGAGACCTCGATGATGCTGCACCACCACCCGCATCTGGTGCGCATGGACCTGCTGCCCGACGACGGCCCGGCCGACTTCCCGCCGTACGACATGTATCCGCCGCGCACCGACTGGGTGCCCGCTTCGGGGGTGCTCTCGTCGGCGAAGGGTTCGGACGCCGCCAAGGGCCGGCTGCTCGCCAATGAGGTGGCCCGCCGCATGGCCGAGGCCATCACCACCGGCTTCACCCGCCCCGCCGGCGTCTGAGCATGGCCACCGCGCCCGACCCCA
>JANPKR010000072.1:0-11031 GCA_031426175.1 Hydrogenophaga sp.
GCCATCACCGGCGAGGTGACCATCGAGCTGCGCCGCGGCAACGACTACTCGATCATGAACACCGAAAGCGCCAATCTCACGTACGCGCCCGAGCGCCTGAGCATGGAAAAGGTGGAGGACGCGCCGTTCACGCCGCTGGACCGCATTGGGCAGCTGACCATGCGCAACCTGGATATCACCGATACGAGGGCCAAGCTGGGCATCTATGCCAAGGCTGGTCTGCTGTCGTTGGGCGACGGAGCCAGCATGTTGAAGCTCGAAGGCGAGTAACTTCTCTCGTTGCCATTTTCGGCCCGAACCTCGCGGGATCGTTGCGCTACGGCGCTCTGCTCCGCGAATGTCCCCCGGCGGCTGGTGCCGCCTCCTCCTTCATTTCGCTGCGCAGAGCGCCACAGCGCAACGATCTGAAGTGGCGCCCGCTCAGCGGCTGGAGATCTGCTTGGTCAAACCCCGAGCAGATCCCGAGCCAACCCATGCAGCCGGTGCTTGGGTTGTGCCAAGGCTTCAACAATGCTGAAGTGGTTGAGCCCCGGCAGGGCCTCGCACACCGGCACCACCGTTGACCCCCACGCCTGCTGAATGAGGCGGTTGTGGCGCAAAAACTCACTGCTCTCGTCACCACCTGCCACAGCAGACAACTGACCACGGCCCTCACGCAGCAGCGGCGCCGGCAACAGAGCCGGGCTGGCTTTCTTCACCTGCGCCGGGGTCAAGTTCAAGGACGGCTGAACAAACGGCGTGAGGCGCACTGGCTCCAGGTCGTACAGACCCGACATCGACAGCGCATTCTTCACCAGCGAATCAGGCAGGTCGTCGCCCACGCGCGTCCATTCACAAGCCAGCATCATCGTGGCCAGGTGCCCACCCGCCGAATGGCCCACCACCGTGATGCGGTGCGGATCGCCACCGTGCGCAGCGATGTGGCGGTACGTCCAGGCAAGGGCCTTCACCATCTGCATCACGATGTCGGGGATCGTGACCGCGGGACACAGCGCGTAGTTGGGCATCACCACACAGGCCCCGTGTTTCGTGAACGCCGGGGCAATGAACGAGTGGTCGGACTTGTCCAGACTGCGCCAGTAACCACCGTGGATGAACACCATCACCGGCGCCAGCGGCGTGCCGGGTTTGCGCGGTGCCGGAAAGATGTCCAAGGTTTCGCCGGGGCCGTGTCCATAGCTCACATCCAGCAGCGGGCGGCTGCTTTGGCGGGCCTGCGCGGAGGTTGTCGCCCAACGCTCGAAATGTGCAGCGTGTTCGGGCACCAGAGCGCGGTTGTTGTATTCGCGGTCGAGCCACGCGGGGTCGGTCGAAGGTGTTTTTTCCATGGTCGCGCATTGTGTCATGGGGGTTGTTTTCGACTCGGTCGTGACGGCTTTGCCGAAGTTGTGTATTCTGTATACAAACATTCTCCACGTGTCCATGTCTGCCCAATTGATCAAGCTCGAAGCCGCGCCCGACCTGGTCGAGCAGGTGTACAGAGCGCTGCTCGACGCGATCAGTGCCGGCGCGCTCCTTCCAGGTCAGCGCATCACCCAGGAAGAGCTGGCCGAACAACTCGCGGTGTCTCGCCAGCCGGTCATGCAGGCGCTGCGCCTGCTCAAGAAAGACGGCTTTGTGCAGGACGCTCCGGTGTGCAATGGCCCGGCAGGACGCTGCCGCGGACTGCAAGTCACGCCCATCGACGCACAGTGGATCGAGCAGGTGTACGAGGTGCGCGGCGCGCTTGACGCGCTGGCCGTCCGCCTGGCCGCCCAACGCCGGACACCGCTGGACCCGGACCTGCTGGCCACCGGACGAGCCGCTGTGAAGCGCGGCGACATCAAGGCCATGATCGACGCCGACCTGGCCTTTCACACCGCGCTCTACCGCGCCACACGAAACCCGCTGATCGAACAGAGCGCGCTGCTGCACTGGCACCACATTCGCCGGGCCATGGGCGCGGCTTTGCAGTCTGCGATGTTGCGCGAACCCGTGTGGGACGAACATGAAGCCATCGCCCGGGCGGTGGAGCGTGGCGATGTGAAGCTGGCCGAGCGCCTCATGCAGCAGCACAGCGGTCACGCCAGCACCCAACTCGGCGCCCAGTTCGCAGACCGCATGTCCACCCCGTCATCGCCCGCTGCCCGTAAGCGGCGACCCCCAACCCACAACTCCGTGGTTCTCGACAGCCCAGCTGATTGAGCCACTTCAGCGCGGTTCCCGGTTGGTCCGGGAACCGCCCTTTTTTTGCCACACACGTGAACACAACCACCGCCCCCACCCCTTCCACCACCGCCCTGCAAGTGGCAGTGCTCGGCATTGGCATGATGGGGTTTCCCATGGCCCGCCGCCTGTGCGAGGCCGGCTGCACCGTCAATGTGTGGAACCGCTCCCGCAGCAAGGCCGAGCGCCTGCAGGCATTCGGCGCGCGCGTGCACGACACGCCAGCCGAGGCGGTGGCGCAGGCGGACTTCGTGATCACATTGCTGGACAACGGCGACGTGGTGGAAGACGTGCTGTTCCACCAGGGCACGCTGGGCGGCCTGCGCCCGGGCAGCGTGGTGGTGGACATGTCGTCGATCCAGCCTCGCCAGGCGCGTGACCACGCTGCCCGACTGGCCGCCGCCGGCATGCACCACCTGGACGCGCCGGTGTCGGGGGGCACCGTGGGCGCGGAGGCCGGCACGCTGGCCATCATGGTGGGCGGCAAACCGGCCGAGTTCGAGCGTGTGCGCCCCGTGTTCGAGCTGCTGGGTCGCCCGGTGCACGTGGGCGCGCACGGCACGGGCCAGCTGGCCAAGCTGGCCAACCAGATGATCGTGGGTATCACCATCGGCGCAGTGGCCGAAGCACTTCTGCTGTGCGAGAAAGGCGGCGCCGACATGGGCAAGGTCAAGCAGGCCATCACAGGCGGCTTTGCCGACAGCCGCATCCTTCAGGTGCATGGTCAGCGCATGATCGAACGCGACTTTGCCAAACGCGGCGCGGTGGCGGTGCAGCTCAAAGACATGCGCAACGCCCTGGCCACGGCCAACGAGATCGGCTTCGATGCGCCCATCACCGCCCTGTTCGAGCAGCTCTACGCCCAGTCGGTCGACCACGGTCTGGCCGACCTCGACCACTCGGCGCTGTTCGTCGAGCTGGCAAGTCGCAACGGCATGGCCTGAGTTTTTTCACCCCTTCGCCCAACCTGCGTTGCCCGCGCGCGGCGGCGCGGCGACCTCGCTCCACGCATACGCAGGCAGGGCCAAGGCCAGCGGCAAGAGGTAGTAAGCGGCGCGGTAAGCCAGCACCGTGGCCAGCACTTCGGTGGCGGGCAAAGCGTGGGTCAGTGTGGCGACAAACACCGCCTCCAGCACGCCCAGACCAGCCGGCACATGCGTGAGCACACCAGCCACCGCCGCGAGCAGCAGCGCGCCGAGCACCGTGGGGTAATCCACCCGCCCGCCGAACAAGCTCCATGCGATCGCGCCGATCAGCAGCCAGCTCGCACCCCCCAGCAGCGCCTGAAGCCAGGCGAGCCGCACGCCCGGCAAGGCCAGCGTGTGCCCACGCCACTCCAGCTCGCGCTGCCGAGACACACTGCACAGCGTCAGGTAGCCCAATGCCAGCGCGACCATCACGCCGCCGATGGCGCGCAAGCCCGGTTCGCCCAGCGCCCACGACCCAGGCATGCGGGGCGGCGCGACCAACAAAACCCCACCCGCCACCCACAGATAGCCCAGCCAGTTGGTCACCATGCTGTGCGCGATCACTTTGGCCACCGTCGGCGCCACGACACCGTTGCGTGAGTAGAGCCGCAGCCGCAAACCGAAACCACCGACCAGTGCGCCAAAGTTGAGATTGAACGCGTAACAAATGGCGGCAATCCCGAGCGTGCGCGGGGCGGGAAGTTGATGGCCAGTGAGCCGGCGTCCGATCAGGTCGAAGCTGGCCACCAAGCCATGGCTCAACAACGCCAGGCCAGTCGCCGTGAGCACCTGGACGAGCGTCAACGCCTGCAGCGCTACCCACACCTGAGGCCAGTCCACCGTGCGCGCCTGCCGGGCCACCAGCGTCAGCACCAGCGCGGCCAGCGCCCATGGGGCGATGCGCTTGAACCACGCCCACGCCTGTTGCCTGGCCGGATTCATGGGGCCTCGCTGGTCAGCGGGACCACCTTCGGCTGGCGCACCGACGCTCGGGAAGCCCAGACAGGAAAACGCCGCAGCGCATGGAACACCAGCATGCTGCGCACGGCGATCCAGGCCGAGCGCAGTCGCCCCACTGCTGCCCGCTCCACCCGCTCGCAGCTTTGCACCATGAGGTGGTCGATGCGCTCACGCAGGTGCCGGGCAAAGGCGGCGTCGCGCACCACCACGTTGGCTTCCAGGTTCAGGCTCAGGCTGGTGGGGTCGAGGTTGCTGGAGCCCACCGTGGCCCAGATGTCGTCCACCACCGCCACCTTGCCGTGCAGCGGGCGCTCGTTGTACTCGAACACGTTCACACCGGCGCGCAGCAGGTGCCGGTAGAGCAGCTCGGTGGCGCGCTTGACCCACGGCTGGTCCGGGTGGCCCTGCACCACCAGATCAACCTGCACACCGCGTCGGGCCGCTCGGCGCAGGTCGCGCAGCAGGCGGTAGCCCGGGAAAAAATACGCGTTGGCAATCAGCACGCGCTGGCGCGCGCTGCGCACCGCAGCGCGGTAGTGGCGTTCGATGTCGGTGCGGTGCAGGTGGTTGTCGCGCGTGACGAAGGCGGCCACCGCACCGCCTTCGTGCATGTCGGGCCTACCGTCGCGCGCCAGTCCATCGCGCCAGCGCTGGAGCCACTGACCGCGCGCGGGCTGTGGCGCCTGCAGGTTGGCGAGGCAGAAGGCCTGGATCTGCCCCACCAGAGGGCCTTCAACCTCGACCGCGTAGTCCTGCTTCGCTTGCGGACCAAATTCTTCGAGGTGGTCGATCGAATAATTGATGCCACCCACAAAGGCGCGCTGGCCGTCCACCACCACCAGCTTGTGGTGCATGCGGCGCAGCAGGTTGACGCGCGTGCCAAACAGCCAGCGTGCCGGCTCGAAGCTTCGCAGGTGCACGCCGGCGTCCAAGAGCGGCTGGGTGAACGAGGCAGGCAAATCGGGCGAGCCCCAGCCGTCCACCAGCACATGCACCGTGGCACCGCGAGCCGCTGCCGCCAGCAGGGCCTGTTGCAGCTGGCGCCCGACCTTGTCGTCGAACAGGATGAACGTCTCCAGCAGCACCTCGCGCTCGGCCGCGGCGATGACCTCGAACACGCGCGGGTAGTAGCCCTCGCCGTTCTCCAGCAGCGTGATGCGGTTGCCCGGTACCCAGCGCGAATTCATGCGGCCCTCCTCACATGAATCTCGGCTGCGACCGGCGCGTGATCGGACAGCTGCGCCCACGGACGCCGCGGCAGGGGGAGCGGCATCGAAGACAACACGCCGCGCACATAGATACGGTCCAGCCGCAACAGCGGCCAACGCGCGGGAAAGCTGCGCGCGTGCTGCCCGTGGGCCTGGCGAAACACCTCGCGCAGGCCGCAGGGCGCCAACTGTTCGTCGGCACGCGAGCGCCAGTCGTTGAAATCACCAGCCACCACCAGCGGCGCATCCGCCGGCACTTCCCGCTGCACGGTTGCACAGAGCCGAGCGAGCTGGTGGCGCCGGTGCGATTCCCTCAGCCCCAGGTGCACACACATCACGTGCAGCGCGGGCAAGCCGTCGGGCAGAGCGAGTTCGCAGTGCAGCAATCCACGCGGCTCCGCTCCGGGCAGCGACATGTCATGGTTGTGGCTGCGCAGCACCGGGTACCGCGACAGCACCGCGTTGCCATGGTCCATGCCCTCGGCGACCGCGTTGCGCCCGTAGGCGTGCTCCGGCCAGATGGCGTCGGCCAGAAATTCATACTGTGCCCCGACCGCAGCCGCCCGGCGTGCGCCAGTGCCGCCGTCCACTTCTTGCAAGAACACCACGTCGCTCCTGACTGCGCGCACCGCCTCGCGCAGCTCGTGCAAGACGGAACGGGTGTTGAACACGTCGAAGCCCTTGTGGATGTTGACGGTGAGCACTCGCAACCGCCCTGAGAAAGGATGCGGATTCATGCCCACGGGTGGCGCGGGCGCGCAGCAAAATGCAAAACCATTCCGTCATGCTGCCCACTCACAAGGCAAACGTCCGTGTGATGGCATACCAACCGGGCTCATCGGATCGATGATCGGCGCGCTCAGGAGAGCGCGCTGAAACGGCGCGAGAGCCCACCCACATCCGCCAGGATGACGCGGCGCTTGTCCACCCGCAGCCAGCCCTTGCGCTGCATGCCCGAGAAGGTGCGGCTCACCGTTTCCATCGACATGCAAAGAAAGCTGCCGATCTCGGCACGCGACATGCGCAACTGAAAGTCGCACGGAGAGCATCCCTGTGCGTGCCAACGCTGCGACTGGTCCAGAAGAAACATGGCCAGCCGCTCCTGCGCGTTGGCACGTCCGAGCAAGGCATGCAGCTGGTGACCACGCCGGATATCGCGGGCCATGAGCTCCATCACGTACTGCTGCGGGCCCGCATCGCAAGGCGCGATCTGGGTCCAGGACCACCAGTCCATGAGCCCGACATGCGTGTCTTCCAGCGCAGTCATGGTGGTGCCATGGGCGCCATCGACCACGCCGTCGAGCCCGACCAGGTCGCCAGTCATGGGAAAAGCGCACACCTGTTCACGTCCGTCGGCAAACAGGAACACCGACTTGAGCGTTCCGCTGCGCACCGCATAGATGCCCTGGAATCGCTCCCCCTGGGCAAACAACACGCGCCCTGCAGCCACCTTTCGCGAGCCCCAGGGTTGGCCTCCGACGAACGACGGCTCCGGCGGCAACAGTGCATTCATCACGTGGCGATCCTTCAGGACGCGGTGCAGGAGAACCCGCACACACCGTGTCCGCGAGGGCCACCATGTCATCTCCTCGCGCTGGAGTCTGTTCGATAACGAACGCAATCCACGCCGCGACGGTGAGCGACCCGCTCAGGCGTTCTGATCCAGCGTGAACTCGGCCACCGTGCCCACCCCGGGCTGGCTGCGCACGCGGACCTCACCGCTGTGGTGCTGGACGATGCGCTGCACCATGCTCAGGCCGATGCCGCTGCCCTCGAACTGCGACGCCGCGTGCATGCGGCGAAACGGCTGGAACAGGGTGCGCGCGTGCGCCATGTCGAAGCCGGCGCCGTTGTCGGTGACGCGGTACCAGGTGCGCCGGTCTTGCTCGAAGCTGTCCACCCGGATGCGCGCCAGCGGCAGGCGTGCGGTGTATTTCCACGCGTTGTGCAGCAGGTTTTGCCAGACCTGTGCCACCAGATCGGCGTCGCCCAGCGCGGCCGGCAAAGAGTCGAACTGAATTTCGATCTTCCGGTCGCTCTCACCGCTGCGCACCAGGGTCCAGGTGTCCAGCGCCAGCGCACGCATGTCGATGTTGCGGCGCTGCAGGGGTTTCTGATCGATCTGCGCCAGGCTGCACAGCGCCTCGATCATCGCGTTCATGCGCCGCGTGGCTTTGTCGACCTGTTCGCTGTACTCCAGCGCCTCGTCGGTGTGGCCCAGCTTCAGTCGCTCGCGCATCAACCCCATGAAGCCCTGGATGGCCAGCAACGGCGCGCGAAGGTCGTGCGCCACGGCACGGGTGAATTCGCGCAGGCGGGCGTCACCGGGCTCGACGGACTCGTCCGGCGGCACCGTGTCGGGTGCGTCGCGTCGGGCCTGCGCCAGTTCGTCGTGCAGTGTCTGGTAGCCCTGGCGAAACACCGGGTCTTGCGCCAGGCGCTCGGTGACGTCCCGCACGATGCACAGCACCACCGTGAGCTCGCCCACACGCACCTTGTCGGCACTGACCAGGCAGGTGCGCTGCTGGCCGTCGGCCCGGGTCACGTTCACCGGCAGTGCGTCCAGAAGACCACCAAGATCGATGGCGCGCGCCAGGCGCTTGAGCGTGTCCATACCGATGTGGTGCGCCAGCGAGCGCAGCGGCTGGCCCACCACCTTGGGCTTCGTCCACCCCCAGCAAGGCAGCCACCGCCGGGTTGGCGTCCTGCACCAGGCCGGTGTGGTGGTCCACCACCAGCATGGGTTCGGGGTTACGCTGGAAGGTGCGCTCCAGCAGCTCCTCGGACCGGCGCAACGAGCGCTCGGCTGTTTCGCGCCGCGTGCGTTCGTGCGCCACCGTGCGCCCACGCTGGCGCAAGGCAAACGCCGCCAGCAAGAGCAGCAGCGAGCCGCCAACCGCCAGGCGCCAGGTCCATTGCCGCTGTTGTTGCAGGTCGCGCTCCATCGCCCGCTGCTCGGCGTTGGCGGGTTCGTCGCTGAGCCAGCGCTCGCGCAATACCGCCAGGGTTCCGTTGGCCTCCAGGCGATCAATGGCACCTTGCAGGCGCAGCCGCAGCGCGTCGTTGCCGCGCACCACAGCCAGCGAATAGGTCTGCAGGCGCAGGTCGCTCAGCGAGCGCACCAGACCGGTCACCTCACCCGCAGCAATCAACGGGTCAGCGTAAGAGCGGGGCAGCAAGGCCATGTCGGCGAAGCCGAGTTGCACCGACTGCAGAGCCGACAGCGCATCGGGTGTGCGGACGTAGGGGCCAGGGATGCCCGAGAGCCACTTGCTCAGGCTCTCGCGCATGGGTTCGTGGTCCAGCACGGCGATGCGCGAGCCTTGCAGATCCTGCAGCGCCTGGGGTGGGGTTTTTCCAGCAGGCAGGTAGACCGCAAACGCAGGCGCAGCGTGGCCCTTGAGAAAGTGCGCGTACGCGCGTCGCTCGGTGGTTTCCACCATGGCGATCATGTCCACCCGTCCAGCCTTGAAAGCCTCCACCGTGGCGGGCCAGGCTTGCAGGCTGATGGAGACCTCCACCCCGAGTTCGCGCCCGAGAGCCTGCATCAGGTCGATCTGGAAACCTTCGGGCTGACCACGGGCGTTGAGCGACTCGAAGGGTGCAAAGGCAACATCGCCGCCATAGCGCAAGGTTGTCTGCGCCTGCACCACCGCACAGAGCCCACCCCAGGACAGAGCCAGCACGCACAGCCAGCGCCCGGCCCGGCGGGCGGGCCATGCGTCATCTACCGTCCGGAATCGTCTCGCGTGTGTGGATCGCAGCATGCTGGGTTCGCAGGGAGGGTGCTCCGTCCCCCGCGGACGACACCTTTGCTTACAGTGCCACAAAACCCCGCCGAGCATGTGTCAAGGGAGTACCAAACCACCCCACTTGTAGGATACCTTCCACACCACCAGACCGAGCTGCGTTCAAGCTTTCAGCGGTTCAGCGCGAAGCCAGCAATTTGCTTGTAGTTGTCCGAAATGGCGCGCAGCTCATCCTGGCTGATCAGATCGTCGATGTGGTTGAAGGGCTTGCCGCCGCTGAGTTCGTCGGCCTTCATGATGATGAAGTCCGGCGGCAAGGTGCGGTTGGTTTCAACCACGCGGGCCGTGGCCGGCAGGCGGGCCGCCTGGTAGCGCTGCAGCGCGGCCTTCAGGTCACCGTCGGCGCCGTGTTCGTTGGCGATCTCGTCGGCCAGCGTGCGGGCATCGATCAGGGCCTGGGCCGATCCGTTGGAGCCGCGTGGGTACATCGGGTGGGCGGCGTCGCCCATGAGGGTGACCCGATCGAAACTCCAGCGCGGCAGCGGATCCTTGTCGACCATGGGGTACTCGAACACGTGTTCGGCCGAGGTGATGAGCGCGGGCACGTCGAGCCAGTCGAAACGCCAGTCGGCGAAGGTGGGGAGAAAGTCCACTGTGCGGCCCGGGCGGTTCCAGTCGTTCATGCGCGCCTCGGTGTCGCGGATCTCGGCCACCCAGTTGATCAGCTGGTTGCCTTGCCCGTCCACGTTGTCCACGATGGGGTAGATCACCATCTTGCCGGTGTCGATGGAGCCGACGCGAATGTAGGTCTTGCCGCCCAGAATGGGTTTGTGCACCGAAGTGCCGCGCCAGGTGTTGATGCCGGCGTAGCAAACCTGGTCGTGCGGGTGGAAGTGTTTGCGGATGGCCGAGTTCACGCCATCGCAGGCCACCACCCACGGTGCACGCACGGGCGCCACCGGGCCTTCGGCGTTGTCGGCAAACTGGAGCGTGACGCCGTCATCGTCCTGGTCGATGGCGTTGCAGCGGTGCCCCGTATGCACATGCTGCGGTCCAAGGCGTTCGAGCGCCGCCTCAAACAGGATGCGGTGCAACTTGCCACGGTGGATGCCCAGCTCGGGCAGCTCGTAGCCCGCATGGCGCCCACGCGCCTCGCCGTACACACGCTGACCGAAGCGGTTGAAGAAAACACTCTCGCGGTTCTCGATGCCCACGGCCTCCAGCTGCGGCAACAGGCCCAGCGCCGTGAGTTCCCGCATGGCGTGAGGCAGCAGCGTGATGCCCACACCCAGTTCCTTGACCTCGGCCACGCCCTCGTACACATCACAGGAGATGCCGCGCTGGTGCAGCGCCAGGGCAAACGCCAGCCCGGCGATGCCGCCACCCACCACCGCGATCGCGGGTTGCTCGTCCATGGTCATTCAGCCTTGATGTTTTGCGCCTTGATCAGGGCCTCCCAACGCTCGGCATCTTTCTGGACCAGTTGACCAAACGCCTCGGGGGTGCCGGTGCTCGGGTCCATGCCCTGCCCGGAGAAGGCCTTCTTCACCTCGTCGCTGGCCAGGATGGCATTGATCTCGCGGTTGAGCATGGTCACCATGGCCGGCGCCATGCCTTTGGGAGCGAAGACGCCGTACCACATGTCCACGTTCACATCGCCGGTGCGCGACTCGGCGAGTGTGGGCACGTCGGGCAGCAAGGCGTGGCGCTTGTCGCTGCCGATGGCCAGCGCCACCAGCCGCCCGCTGCGGATCTGCGGCAGCGCCACGTGGATCGGCAGGAACATCGCGTCCACCTGGCCGCCCAGCAGGTCGGTGAGTGCCGGGCCGGTGCCGCGGTAGGGGATGTGGGTGATGAAGCTCTTGCTGGTGTTCTTGAACAGCTCCATCGACAGGTGGTGCGGCGTGCCCACGCCTGGCGAGGCGTAATTGAGCTTGCCAG
>JANPKR010000073.1:0-3557 GCA_031426175.1 Hydrogenophaga sp.
ATGCGCGGGAAGCGGCCCGGCGTGTTGCCCGGCAAGGTCCAGACGATGTCGACCACGCCGTCGCGCGCCTGGTCGAACAGCTGCACCGGCGAACCGCCGAGCTGCATGGCCGGGTAGGCCTCGAACTTGATGCGACCGCCCGAATCCTTCTCGACCTTGTCCATCCACGCCTTGTGCATGTTCAGCCACACGTTGGACTGCGGCGCCATGAAGGTGTGGAACTTGAGGGTGACACTTTGCTGGGCAAAGCCCACCAGGGCGGGTGCGCCGAGCGCGAGGGCCGCGCCGGACTGGATCAGGGTTCTGCGTTGGATCATGAAAAGATCTCCTGAGGTCGATGAAAAGTGAGTCGAGGATAGGCGGGGGTCGGGCAGATCGTGAGAGGTCAAACCCGCAAGGGCGCACTGGGGGTACTACGTAGAACCCGTTCGGTGCATCAGCCGATGGACACGCTGATGGGCGTGAGCCCGTCCACACCGCCGACCAAGTTGTCGCCACGCACCACGGCGTTCACACCTTCGGGTGTCCCGGTGTAGATCAGGTCGCCAGGTTGCAGCTCCCAGGCCGCCGACAGGTGTTCGATGGTCTCGGCCACGTTCCAGAGCAGTTTGTTGACGCTGCTGCGCTGGCGGTCGCTGCCATTGACCTGCAGCCAGAGGGACGCGTTGTTCACGTCGCCCGCGTCGGCGGCCAGCGTGATCGGGCCGATGGGTGCCGAGTGGTCGTAGGCCTTGCCGATGCACCAGGGGCGGCCCTGTTTTTTCATGTCGCCTTGCAGGTCGCGGCGGGTCATGTCCAGCCCCACAGCGTAACCGTAGATGTGTTTTGCGGCATCGGCCGCCTTGATGTTCTTGCCGCCGGTGCCGATGGCCACCACCAGTTCGATCTCGTGGTGCAGGTTGTTGGTGAGGCTGGGGTAGGGCGTGCTGGCGGTCTGGCCGGCCTCGGCCACCACGATGGTGTCGGCCGGCTTCAAAAAGAAGAACGGCGGTTCGCGGCCGGTGAAGCCCATTTCTTTCGCGTGCTCTTCGTAGTTGCGGCCGACGCAGTAGATGCGGTGAACGGGGAAACGTTCGGTACGGCCCACCACGGGCACGGAGACGGTGGCTGGCGGGGTGAAGGTGAATTCGGTCATGTTCTTCAACAAGGTTGGGTGTGAGGAGCCAGGGCGGTCAGTGTGCCATCAGTGTTGTGAAGCGGGCAGACGCACCACCAGGCCGTCGAGCTCGGCAGACAGGCGCACCTGGCAGCTCAGGCGGCTCTGCGGCACCACCGGGCTGGAGGCGAAGTCCAGCATGTCGAGCTCGTCCGGTACGGGGGCGGGCAGCAGCTCGGACCAGGGCGCGTCGATCATCACGTGGCAGGTGGCGCAGGTGAGGCTGCCGCCGCAGTCGGCCTCTATGCCTTTCACATTGGCGTCCACCGCCGCCTTCATCAGGCTGTCGCCGGGGCGGGCCAGAATGTCTTGCTGTGTGGCGTCGGGGTGGATGAAGCGGATGGAAATCATGGGGAATGTCTTGGGTTGAATCAGGTGCGGGCGAAGTACTCGCGGCGTTCGAAATCGGTCTTGTCCTCGGCCTGCGCGTGGCGCGCGATCTCGCTGCGTTTGATGCGGCAGAAATGGTGCACGACGTCGCTTCCGAAACCCGCGCACAGGGCCGCGTCGGATTCCAGCGCCTGCAGGCCTTCGGGCAACGAGATGGGTATTTTCTTGCTGCCGTCGGCGTAGGGCGTTTCGCTCGCGGGCATTGGCTGCAGCTGCTGGTGCAGTCCGTCGAGTCCGGCGTGGATTTGCGCAGCCATGTAGAGGTAGGGATTGGCGGCTGGCTCTCCGATGCGGTTCTCGATGCGGGTGGCCTGATCGCCCGCACCGCCCACCACCCGCAGCATGGCGCCGCGGTTGTCCCGACCCCACAGCACAGCCTGCGGTGCCAGGGCGTTGGGGCGAAAGCGTGCAAAGCCGTTGATGGTGGGCGTGCACAGCGGCGTCATGCCGCGTGCGTGGGCCAGCAAGCCGGCGAGCCAATGGCTGGCCACATCCGACAAGGTGTGTCGCGCATCGAGCACCGTGGTGTCGGGCGCGGGGGTATCGCGCACGCAGGCGTTGCGCCCGGTCTTCAGGTCCACCAGCGACTGGTGCAGGTGCCAGCCACTGGACATGATGTGGGGGAAGGGCGGGCGGCACATGAAGGTGGCGTGGTACCCGGCGCGGCGCAGCGCCTGGCGCACGCCGCTTCGGAACAGCACCATCTGGTCGGCCGCAGTGAGCGCGTCGGTGGCGTCGAACACGGCCTCCACCTGGCTCGGGCCGAGTTCGATTTCCAGCGATTGCAGTGGCAGGCCCAGCGCCTGCGCGGTGCGCTGCACGATGCGCAGCGGCTCGTCGCTCATGTCCACCATGGCCTCGGCCTGCAGGTGGTAGCCGGGGTGGATCATCTCCACCGCGGGCGGCAACCCGGGCCAGCTGGCGAGTTCGGGGTCCAGCTGTGGGCGGGTGTCGGTGATTCGGTAGATGTGGAACTCGACCTCCAGCCCGGTCTTGAGACCGTAGCCCGCTTCACCGAGCCGGGCCAGCGCGGTCTGCAGCACGCGGCGGGTGTCGATGGGCACGGGGGTGCCGTCGGCAAACCAGGGCTGGCAGCGCAACCAGCCGGTGTGGGCCGCCCAGGGCAGCTCGGTGAAGCTGTCGGGGTCGGGCAGCAGCATGAGGTTGGCCGCGCCGGCAAAGCCGGGCAGGTCGTCGGCGCCGCCGGGCTCGAACACCTTCCACGCGGTGCGGTCGGCCGTGTCCTTGAGCATCAGCGTGCCCACCATGCCCACGCCGTCGAGCAGCGCCCGCATGGCTGCCGTGGCTGTGAGCGTTTTGCCACGCAGCATGCCGTGGGTGTCGCACCAGCCCATGCGCACGAGCTCGACGCCGCTGGCTTCGATGCGTTTGACCAGGCGCACGCAGGCGGCCTCTCGGGCGGCGGTGTGGATGCCGCAGCGTTCGGCGAAATGGGTCATTTCGCTGCCACGGTTTCTGCAGCGTTCTGTTGCCAGGGCGAACCCTCGCGCCTGGCCTTTATCGCCTCCTGCCACCAGGCCTTCCAGCCTTGCGCAGGCGCGATTCCGTCCATGGTGTCGGGGCCGCTGATCTGCTCAAACAGCGCAGGGTCGGCAATTCCCGGGGCGGTGCCGCCTTGCTCCACCGTGTCGATGGCTTGTTGGAGCATGCGCCGGTTGGCCATGATCACTTTGTCGGTGGTGCCCAGGTGTTCGCGCGTGCGATCCTGGATGGCACCCATGCTCTCGCAGGCCCACTGGTCGTGCACGTTGATGTCGTCTTCGCCCATGCCCAGGTAGGTGCGGCTTTGCTGCTCTTCGGCGTTGAAGCCCCAGTTGTTGTGGCGCCCGGTTTTCGGCTTGTAGTCGGGCAGGGTCACGGCGGCCAGGCGCGGGGTGCGCATGGCGTCCTTGTCCACCGGGCCGGTGAAGCTGGTGAAGAAGGCGAACCAATAGTTGTGGGTGTCGTCCACCGGCACATGCATCTGCGTGATCGTCATGGTCTCGGAGAG
>JANPKR010000074.1:0-9137 GCA_031426175.1 Hydrogenophaga sp.
GCAGCGCCCAGTGCAGGCACGACCTTGGCCTTGAGCAGGTCCATGGTCTTCTGGAAATCGTTGCGGTGCACCGTGAAGCTGAAGTCGGTCAAACCGCCCTTGCTCAAGTTCTGGATGATCACGTCGACCTCGATGTTGGCGTCGGCCACCGCGCCCAGGATCTGGTACGCGATGCCGGGGGTGTCGGGCACGCCGAGCACAGAGATCTTGGCTTCGTCGCGGTTGAACGCAATGCCTGAGACGACGGCTTGTTCCATGGTTTCTTCTTCCTCAAAAGTGATCAGGGTGCCGGAGGCGGCTTCTTCGTTCAGGTCGATGTCCCATGGCGTGAAGCTGGAGAGCACGCGCAGGGGCACCTTGTACTTGCCGGCAAACTCCACCGAACGGATCTGCAGCACCTTGCTGCCCATGCTGGCCATCTCCAGCATTTCCTCGAAGCTCACGCGCTCCAGGCGGCGCGCCTGTGGCACCACGCGTGGGTCGGTGGTGTAGACGCCATCCACGTCGGTGTAGATCAGGCACTCGGCGGCCTTGAGGGCTGCTGCCACAGCAACGGCTGAGGTGTCGCTGCCGCCACGACCCAGGGTGGTGATGTGGCCCTCGGGGTCCACGCCCTGGAAGCCGGTCACGATAACGACCTTGCCCGCCGACAGGTCGGAACGAATGCGCACGTCGTCGATTGATTCGATGCGGGCTTTGGTGAAGGCGCTGTTGGTCTTGATCGGCACTTGCCAACCGGCGTAGCTCACCGACTCCAGGCCCTCGGCCTGCAGCGCAATGGCCAGCAGGGCCGACGAGGCCTGCTCGCCGGTGGAGGCCAGCATATCGAGCTCGCGGCTGTAAGCGGTGGTGGCCTTGGTCGGCGCAAGCTCCTTGGCCAACCCGAGCAGGCGGTTGGTCTCGCCGCTCATGGCGCTGGGCACGACCACCAGCTGGTGACCTGCGCGGTGCCACTTGGCCACGCGTCTGGCCACATTGCGGATGCGCTCGGTCGACCCCATCGAGGTGCCGCCGTACTTGTGAACTATCAAGGCCATCGGGTTGGATTGGTTGGGTTGGACGCGCCGGCTGCGCTGCCGGGCAAAGCCCGTGATTATAGGGTGGGGGTGTATCGCAGGTGTCCACCGATGCGTTCCACATGGCCCGGGCCCACCTTGATGTGGATGCGGTGACCGCGCGTGCTGCAGGCCGCAATCTGGTCGAGCAACTCGTCGAGCTGGGCGCTGGCGGCGGCCACCCCGGCGCTGGTGCGCAACCAGTGACGAAGCGAATTGGCCTGGCGATCACGCGAGAGAGACTGCAGCCGCGCGATCTGCGGTGGTGAACCTGTTTGCCCGAGATCCATGACCGCCAGTTCATCGAGCAGGCGCTGGGCTTGTGCGGCATGGCGAGCGCTGCGCGCAAGCATGGGCCGAAATCCGGGGAAGCAGGCCTCCCACGCCGGCATGAGCACGGCGCGAATGCGGTTGCGGGTGAAGCGCGTGTCGGTGTTGCTGGGATCGTCCACGAAGGCATGACCTTGCGCCAGCAACCATGCGCGCAACTCGTTCGCCGGCACGCCGAGCATGGGACGGCCAAAGGACATGGCTGCGCGTTCAAAAAGCTCGGGCATTGAGGCCAGTCCCGGCAGGCCAGCACCGCGGCTCAGCGCAAGCAGCAGCGTCTCTGCCTGGTCGTCGGCGTGTTGTCCGAGCAGCACCGAGTCCGCACCGGCGCCTTTGGCCATGCGGGCCAATGCAGCGTAGCGCGCCAGACGGGCCGCATCCTCCGGACTTTGTCCTGATTCGTTCGCGGCCTGAACGCGCTGGGTCTGAAGCGGGATGCCGTGTTGTTCGCAGAAGCGGTGCGCGTGGGACTCAAAAGCATCGGCCGCAACTTGCAATCCGTGGTGAACATGCAGTGCCACCACTTGCCCGGGCCAACGTTGATGTGCAGCGAGCAGCAAGGCGGTGGAATCAGCCCCAGCGCTGTAGGCCACAGCCACCCTCATCAGATGGGGGGCGCAACGTTCGCACCATCGAGCCAACGCCCGCTCACAGGGGTTGGCAAGTGCGGAGTTGCCGGTCACGTCAGCGCTTGTCGCTTTTGGCGTCGGCCTTGGTGTCGGTGAATCGGCCATAGCTGTTGAGACGCGCATAACGGCGGTCCACCAGCTCCTTGACCTTCAAGTCGGTCACCTGACGCCAGGCATCGCCCAGGGCGCGCTTGAGAAAAGCCGCCATTTGTTTGTGATCGCGGTGCGCGCCGCCCACTGGTTCGTTGACGATCTTGTCGACCAGGCCAAGGGCCTTGAGGCGGTGCGCGGTGATGCCCAGCGCGTCGGCTGCGTCGCTTGCGCGGTCGCTCGTTTTCCAGAGGATGGAAGCGCAGCCCTCAGGACTGATCACCGAGTACACCGAGTACTGCAACATGAGCACCTGGTCGGCCACGGAAATGGCCAGAGCGCCACCAGAGCCGCCTTCCCCGATGATGGTGGAGATGATGGGCACTTCAAGTTGCGCCATCTCGAAGATGTTTCGGCCGATGGCCTCGGACTGGCCTCGCTCTTCGGCGTCGATGCCGGGGTAAGCACCGGGCGTGTCCACGAAGGTGAAGACTGGCAGGCGGAATTTTTCGGCCAGCTTCATCAGGCGCAGTGCTTTGCGGTATCCCTCAGGCTTGGTCATGCCGAAATTGCGCAGCCCCCGCTCCTTCGTGTCACGGCCTTTCTGGTGGCCCAGCACCATGCAGGGCTGACCGTTGAACCGGGCGAGACCGCCCACGATGCTCAGGTCGTCGGAGAAATGGCGGTCACCGTGCAACTCGACGAAGTGCGTGAAGATCTCGCGCACGTAATCCAGCGTGTAGGGCCGATCAGAGTGGCGTGCAATCTTGGTGATCTGCCACGGCGTGAGGCTGCTGTAGATGTCTTTGGTGAGCTGAAGGCTCTTGCCCGCGAGCTGTTCGATTTCTTCGGAGATGTCGACCGCGGATTCCGTCTGCACGTAACGCAGTTCCTCGATCTTGGTTTCGAGATCGGCAATGGGCTGCTCGAAATCGAGAAAGTTCTTTTTGGCCAAGGTGGACTCCTGTGGTCTTGTGGTGCGGGGCGCCGGGCCTGACATGCGTCAGGACATCGGGCCAGGGCCCGAATGTTTCGGGCGTCTGCTTCAACGACGTGCTCGGGATCAGTAAGCGACGGGGGCCGGATCGAGCGAGCGCCAAATATACCAAGTCGCCACGCTGCTGAAAGGGGCCCACGAACTCGCCACTTCGCGGATGTCGCTGCGGCTGACCGGCTCGCCCGAAAAGTAACAACGGCTGATGCCGTTTTGCAGCCCAATGTCGTCCAGCGGTAATACGTTGGGCCGCATCAGGTGAAAGATCAGAAACATCTCGGCCGTCCAGCGGCCGATGCCGCGAATGGCCACCAGCTCGGTGATGATGGCCTCGTCGTCCATCTCGGCCCAGTCTTTCACGTGCACCTGGTTGTCGGCGAAATGCAGCGCCAGGTCCACCAGATATTCGACCTTGCGCGCCGACAAACCAGCCGCGCGCATGTCGTCAACCTTGAGCTTGAGCACCTGCGCGGGCACCATCTTTTTGGGCAACACAACAAAGCGGTCCCAGACCGATTGGGCGGCCTTCACTGAAATCTGCTGACCCACGATGCTGCGCGCCAGCGTGACGAAAGCATCGCCACGCGACTGCAGGCTCACGCCACCGTGCTGAGGAATCAGCTTCTTCATCACGCGGTCGCGCTTCATGAGGTGACGGCATGCCTCCATCCAGTAGTCGGGTGCGTCGGAACCCACGTCGGGCAACAAGGACGTGACCATCAGGCGCGTTCCCAACTGGTGCCGGCTGGGCTGTCCTTGAGCACGATGCCCTGTTCCAGCAAGGCCTTGCGAATGCGGTCGGCCTCGGCAAAGTCCTTGGCCTGCTTGGCGGCCACACGTGCGGCGATCTGCGAGGCAATGGCGGACTCGTCTAAACCGCCCGAGGCCCCTTCCCCACGCTGCAAATAAGTCACAGGGTCGGTTTGCAACAGCCCCAGCGTGGCGCCCAGCGCCTTCAGCATTCCCGCCACTGCGGGGTCCTTGCTGCGGTTGACCTCACCAGCCAGATCAAACAACACCGCCACCGCTTCAGGTGTGCCGAAGTCTTCGTCCATCGCAGCGCGGAAACGCTGCGCGTGCGGCTGGGTCCAGTCGATCGCGATGACAGGTGCCGCCGGAACCAGCGACAACGCGGTGTACAGGCGCTTGAGCGAGCCGCGCGCGTCGTCCAGGTGAACATCGCTGTAGTTCAGCGCGCTGCGGTAGTGCGCGCGCAGGATGAAAAAGCGCACCGTCTCCGGGTCGTACTTGGCCAGCACCTCGCGGATGGTGAAAAAATTGCCCAGGCTTTTGGACATCTTCTCGTTGTCCACGCGCACAAACCCGTTGTGCACCCAGAAATTCGCCAGCGGTTTTCCAGTAGCCCCTTCACTTTGGGCGATCTCGTTCTCGTGGTGGGGAAACTGCAGGTCGGCACCACCGCCGTGGATGTCAAATGTTTCGCCCAGCGTGGCGCTGCACATGGCCGAGCACTCGATATGCCAACCCGGGCGACCTGCCCCGTAGGCGCTGGCCCACTGAGCTTCGGCTGGCTCGTCGGGCTTGGCGGATTTCCAGAGAACGAAGTCCAGCGGATCGTTTTTGTCGCTGGCAACAGCCACGCGCTCGCCAGCGCGCAAGTCGTCGAGCGACTTGCCCGATAGCTTGCCGTAGCCGGCAAACTTGCGCACCGCGTAGTTCACGTCGCCATTGTCGGCCTGGTATGCCAGACCCTTTCGCTGCAGCGTCTCGATCAGCGAGAGCATCTGCGGCACGTACTCGGTGGCCCGCGGCTCCAGGCTCGGCGGCTCAATACCCAGCAGGCCGATGTCCTGGTGCATGGCGGCGGTCATCTCGTCGGTGAGGGCGCGCAGCGTGATGCCGCGCTCCACAGCACGTTTGATGATCTTGTCGTCGATGTCGGTAATGTTGCGGACATAGGTGACGCGGTAACCGCTGACCTTGAGCCAGCGCTGCACCACATCGAAGGCCATCATCATGCGGGCGTGGCCAATGTGGCAGAGGTCGTAGATCGTCATGCCGCAGACGTACATGCGCACATGACCGGGTTCGATCGGCTGGAAGTCCTCCAGGCGTCGCGTGAGCGTGTTGTGGATTTTCAGGGTCATGTCGGGAAAGCGGGCACGGGTTCAGCGCAGCGAGACGGGAAGTAAAACCTGACGCGGCAGCTGGTGCGGCCAGCCTGTGTCACTCAGGCCACGCGGGGTGCTGCTGGCGGTCTGGATCGACCAAGAGAAACAGACCCCTCAGATACAATGCGCCAGTATATCCAGCCCGGTGCAGCGCGCCATGCAGCGCCGGGCCTTCGATCAACGTGTCGCTGGATGCAACCGTCTTGCGGTGGCCCAGGTTCGCTCTCCGAGGTCCCATGTCCCACCCTGTGAATCTTCCAACCACCTTGCGTGGTGCCTCCTCTCTTGTGGCCCGCTCGGGCATGGCTTCGCGCCTGCGGTGTCTGGCGGTCGCCATGGCTGTGGGTCTGGGCACGTCCATGGCCTTGGCGCAGACCGAGGACTACGCCGAGGTCAACCGC
The DNA here is from genome assembly GCA_031426175.1 of Hydrogenophaga sp. Lineage (GTDB taxonomy): Bacteria > Pseudomonadota > Gammaproteobacteria > Burkholderiales > Burkholderiaceae_C > Hydrogenophaga. The sequence goes on from JANPKR010000074.1 coordinate 5,632, forward strand.
CTGCTGCGCAGCGGCCAGCTGGCCGAAGCGCTGGCCAAGGCAGATCAATACCTGGTGGGCAAGGCACGCGATCCGCAGATGCGGTTTCTCAAGGGTGTGATCCTTACTGAAAGCGGCAAGACGCAAGATGCGATCGCCACCTTCAGCAAGCTCACCGAAGACTACCCCGAGCTGCCCGAGCCCTACAACAACCTGGCCGTGCTCTACGCCAGCCAGAGCCAGTTCGACAAGGCCCGCGCCGCGCTCGAGATGGCGATCCGCACCAATCCGAGCTACGCCACCGCCCATGAAAATTTGGGCGATGTGTATGCCAAACTCGCCAGCCAGGCTTACAGCAAGGCACTCCAGCTTGACGGCTCCAATCCCGCAGTGGCACCCAAGCTCAGCCTGATCCGCAACCTGTTTGCTGCCGACACCCGCTCGGGCGCCACAGCATCGGTGGCCTCCGCGTCCGCTTCGGCTCCAGCCTCTGGCAAACCAGCCAGCCCGCCAACTGCAGCCCCTGCGGTCGCAGTCGCCAAGGCTTCTGCTCCGGCTGCTGCCCCCACAGCCGTGCCAGCAGCACCCGCTGCGGCAGCCGATGCCCAGCGTGAGGTGGAGGCCGCCGTGCGCAGCTGGGCCGGCGCGTGGTCGACCAAGGACATGAACGGCTACCTCGGGGCTTACGCCAGCAGCTTCGCGCCGCCCGGTGGCCAGGCCCGCAAGGCGTGGGAATCGGATCGTCGTGCCCGCATCGAGCCGCGTACCCGCATCGGGGTGGATGTGAACAATCTTGAGATCACGGTGAATGGCGACAAGGCCACGGCCCGCTTCCGCCAGGACTACACCTCCGACACCCTCAACGTCACCAGCCGCAAGACGCTTGATATGGTCAAGAGCGGAAACCGCTGGCTGATCGTGCGCGAATCCACGGGCTCTTGATGGCCGGTCGGCGGATGGGTCAACGCGGACATGCCAACGTGGGCGCGGGTCTGCAAGGACATGGCATGAGCCGGCGCACGGTTTGGGTGCTCGGTGCCTTGGTGGGAGTTGCGCTGCTGGCGCTGCTCGTCAATGCGGCGTTCCAAGGGGTCACCCGCGATGAGAGTCCAAGCCTGGACGGCTCGCTTGATTCGCCACAGCCTTCCCTGCTCAATCAGGCCATGGCGCGTGTTCAAGATGCCGCGCTGAGCCAATTGCCGGCCATTTCATCGGGCCTTGAAACCATCAGTTTGACCCCTGCCCGGTTCAATGCGGTCAAGCCCATGCTCGGCCAGGCCGAAGCGCGCCTGATCGGCATCTACCAGCTCATCAGCCAGGGTCAGCACCGGGAGGCGCTCGCACTGGCTGATCGGCTGGTGAAGGACCACCCCAATTTCCAATTGGCCCATCTGGTGCATGGCGACCTGCTGAGCCTGCAGGCTCGCCCGGTGCGCCAGCTGGGTGACGTGCCAGACACCAAGGCCCTGGCCGCCAGCCAGCAACTCTCCACCTTGCGAGAAGAATCGCGCCGTCGGCTGCTCGCGCTCACCGAGCGGCCGCCCGAAGGCAGCATCCCTGCTCAGTTCCTCATGCTGGCACCGCAGAGCCGCCACGCGATCGCTATCGACGCCTCTCGATCGCGCCTGTACCTGTTTGAAAACCTCAACCAGTCAAGGTCCGGCCCCACCGATGAGCGCCAACCCAAGTTGAAGCTGGTGGGCGATTTCTACATTTCGGTGGGACTCTCGGGCATCGAAAAATCGGTGGAAGGCGACAAGCGCACACCGCTGGGTGTGTACTACATCACCAGCACGCTCAACCCGGCCGACCTGCCGGATCTGTACGGCGTGGGAGCACTGCCGATCAACTACCCCAACCCGCTGGACGTGCAACGTGGCAAGACGGGCAGTGGCATCTGGTTGCACGGCACGCCCAGCGACCAATTCGTGCGCGCTCCGCAAGCGTCTGACGGGTGCGTGGTGCTGTCCAACCCCGACCTGGAGCGCTTGCTGCGCACGGTGCAGATCCGCACCACGCCAGTGGTGATCGCACCCCAGCTGCAGTGGGTGCAACCCGACGCGCTGGCCAAGGATCTGGAGCAATTCGAGGACGTGCTCGAAGCCTGGCGCCGCAGTCGCAGCGAAGGCAATCTGGCCGAGCTCAAAGGGTTTTACTCCAGCCGCTTTTCCAACCAGGGTCGCGATCTGGCTCAATGGTGGCCCCGCGTGGAAGGGGAGTTGCGCAGCACCGGACCGCGCGAACTGGCGATCAAGGATCTGTCGGTCCTGCGCTGGAACGACACCGATGACACTCGCGTCGTCACCTTCGGCGAAGTCGCCGCCGGCCAGACCCGCGGTGTGACCAAACGCCAATACTGGATCCGCGAGAACGATCGCTGGACCATCTTCTTTGAAGGAACCATCGGATGACCACACCCAACCCCCGCTCACTGCGCCGTGGCGCACTCGTTGCGATTGCCTTGACAGCTTCGCTGGCCTGGTTGCCCGCCTCGGCGCAGCAAGCCGCGCCTCGTGTGAAGCTCACCACCTCCATGGGCGACGTCGTGCTGGAGCTCTATCCAGACAAGGCGCCCAAGACAGTCGAGAACTTCCTCCAGTACGTGCAAGACAAACACTACGACGGCACCGTGTTCCACCGCGTGATCGGCAACTTCATGGTGCAAGGCGGTGGCTTTGACGCGAGCTACAAACAGAAACCCACGCGCGCGCCCGTGGCCCACGAAGGCCAGGCGGCCCTGCAGCGAGGTGGCCCACGCAACACGGTCGGCACCGTGGCCATGGCGCGCACCAACGATCCGAACTCGGCTTCGTCGCAGTTCTTCATCAACGTCAAGGACAACGCTTTCCTGGACCCGACCATCATTCCGCCGGGCGACCCGGTGCCACGCTTCGAGTACAACGGTCAGGTCTATGAGAATGTGCCGCGCGCCAACCTCGTTAACGCCGCGCAGCTCTACGGCTACACGGTGTTTGGCAAAGTCGTCTCGGGCATGGACGTGGTGAACAAAATCAAGGAAACGCCGACCGGTGCTGGCGGTCCGTTTCCCACCGATGTACCCAAAACCCCCATCACCATCCTCAAAGCCACCCTGGAGAAATGACCATGGCCAACCCCCAAGTCGAACTGCACATCACCGGTCACGGTGTCATCACGATCGAACTCGACGCTGAAAAGGCGCCGCTGTCCGCCGCCAACTTCCTGTCTTACGTGAACAAGGGTCACTACAACAACACGGTGTTCCACCGCGTGATCCCTGGCTTCATGGTGCAGGGCGGCGGCTTTGAACCCGGCATGACCCAGAAGCCCACCGACGCGCCGATCGCCAACGAGGCCAACAACGGCCTGAAGAACGACACCTACACCCTGGCCATGGCCCGCACCAGCGACCCGCACTCGGCCACCGCACAGTTCTTCATCAACGTGTCCAACAACGGTTTCCTCAACCACACCGCGCCCAGCGCTCAAGGCTGGGGCTACGCCGTGTTCGGCAAGGTCGTCTCGGGCACCGAGATCGTCAAGAAGAT
>JANPKR010000075.1:0-3771 GCA_031426175.1 Hydrogenophaga sp.
TGGTGATATAGCTCAGTTGGTTAGAGCGCAGCATTCATAATGCTGATGTCGGTGGTTCAAGTCCACCTATCACCACCAACATTCAAGAAGCGGGCTCTGGCAACAGGGCCCGCTTTTTTCATGGCGCACGCCGTTGCGGCCCTCACAGACGGATCACCATGGCCATCAAATCCACCATCTTCAAGGCAAACCTGCAGATCGCCGACATCGATCACAGCTACTACGCCGACCACGCGCTCACCCTGGCCCGCCACCCGAGCGAGACCGACGAACGCATGATGGTGCGCCTGGTGGCCCTGGCCATCCACGCCCACGAACTTCAGGACACCTGCCGCGGCGACGGCACGCTGGCCTTCGGCACCGGCCTGTCGGACCCGGACGACCCGGACGTGTCGCTGACCGACTTCACCGGCCGCAAGCGACTGTGGATCGAAGTCGGCCAGCCCGAAGACAAACCCCTGGCCAAAGCCTGCAGCAAGGCCGACGCGGTGGTGCTTTACGCCTTCGGCAGCGCGGCCGACGTGTGGTGGCGCGGCATCAACACCAAGCTCACGCGCCTCGACCGCTTGCAGGTCTGGCGCCTGCCGACCGAGGTGGCTCCCGCCCTGGCGCAAATGGCCGAGCGCAGCATGCAGCTGCAAGCCACGGTGCAGGAGGGTGTGCTCACCCTCTCCAGCGACCGCGGCAGCGTGGCTATCGAGCCGATCCGCTGGAAGTGACTCTGACGCGAATCAGGTGAGCCAGAGCGCGCGGTAGGCGCCATCGGCGTCGTGGTCCCGGGTCTGTTTCTCCACGTTGAAACGCCGCCCGCCACGCGGATCGGTGCCGCGCCCGGCGATGTAGAGCCAGTTGCCCTGGTTGCTGTGCACGTCGAAGTCCACCAGCATCGATTCAAACCAGGCCGCGCCGGCGCGCCAGTCGCAGGCCAGGTCGTGAATCAGAAAACTGGCCACGACCTGCCGCAAGCGGTTCGACAGATAACCGGTGGCGGCAAGCTCGCGCATGGCGGCGTCCACCAGCGGCTCCCCCGTTTCGCCCTTGCACCAGCGATCGAATGCGGCCGCATGGTGCGGTGGCGCGGGCAACGCGCTCAGCCCGCATGCACGGTAGAGCGCTCGGCCGTGGCGACGATGCAGCAGGCGGAAATGTTCTCGCCACAGCAGTTCAAACACGATCCAGCGGCTGCCGTCGCTCGCCCCCACACGGGCCTCGTGCGCTTGCAGCTCGGCGTGGATCTGGCGGGCCGACAGCGCGCCGCAGGCCAGCCAGGGCGAGAACTTGGTCGAGTAGTCGGTGCCGCTGAGCTGGTTGCGTGTGGCTTTGTAGTGACGCGCGAATGGGCCGCTGAAGTAGCGCTGCAGATGCGCCAGGCCGGCCGTTTCGCCGCCAGCGAAGGCGGCGCTTACGTAGGGGAAGGACGAGCGAGCATCGTCGCGCGCAGGTGGCTGCGGCAGCGTGGGCAATGCGATGTCGGGTGCGCGCGGGAAGCGTTCTGGCGCCGGCACCAACGCCGGCACCCGCACCATGGCGTGTTCGACCGCCTGGCGGAACGCGGTGAACACGTCGGGCACCTTGTGCGGCGCAAACGGCAGGTCGGCCAGCGCGAACAGCCCTGACTGGTCTCGCGTGTGGACCGTCACCCCGGCATCGCGCAGCGCCAGCACCTCGCCCTGCTCCTCGGGCGCAGCAATGTCTTCAGTCACCACGGCGTCGATCTGCAGCTCTCGCACCAGTGCCGGCAACACGTCGCGCGCGCGGGCGGGGAACTGCAACAAACGGCTGCCCCGGGCCTGCAGCTGGGCGGCCAGATCGCTCAGGCTGTCGTGCACGAAGCGCTGGCGGTGAACGCCCCGACGAACAAAGCCCCACCGCGTGCCGGCGTCTTGCGAGGGGTCGTGGCAAAACACCGGCAGCAAAGCGCTCGACGCTGCGCAGGCCTCGGCCAGCGCCGGGTTGTCGCCCAGACGCAGATCGTTGCGAAACCAGTACAGGGTGCGCCCACCCTGCTGGAGGGTCGACCGATCAGCCGTCACTGCGCCGGTGCTCGACCCAGATGAGCTCGCTCGTTTTCACACCCAGCCGCGCGGCCTGGGCCACAAGCAGTTCGCGCACACCCGGTGGCAGCTGTTTGTCGCGCGCCAGAATCCACAGGTAGTCCGTGTTGGGGCCGATCACCATGGCCTGCGGTAGCCCGGGTCGAGCGCGATCACGTGGTAGCCGCCATAGAACGGCCCGAAAAACGAGACCTTGAGCGAGGCGGTGTTGGTGTCGCCGGTGAAGAGCGCGCGTCCCACCGCTTCCTTCCACTCGCCCTTCTCGGCATTGAAGCCGCGGTTGATCACGGCCACGCTGCCATCGGCTTCGAGTCGGTAGGTCGCGCTCACCTCGCTCAGGCCGCGCTCGAAACTGTGGTCCAGCCGGGCAATCTCGAACCACTGACCGGCATAACGCTTCACATCGAACGGACTTACCACGGTCACGCCGTCGGGCGGCGAGGTGCAGGCGTTCAACAGTGGCAGGGCCGTCAGGCACAACAACAGAAACACGCGGTGCAGCCAGCGCGTTGCGAACAAGGAAGGCGGTGAGGACATGCAGGGCTACTCGCAGGTTCGTGGACAGATTTCATTGTGCGCCGTACATTGAAACTCATCGCCTTGCGGGGCCAATGCCCCACCCCTGCCCAACCGGTCCAACCCCATGTCCATGTTCAACCAGCTCCCCGGATTCGTGCGCACGCCCGCCGGGCTGGAGCGCGTGATCCTGCGCCGCATGCCACGTGCACTTCTGCTGAGCGCGCTGCTGCCGGCCTTGGCTGCGCTGTCGGCGCGCTGGTACTCGTGGAGCGGCAGCGAGGCCTCGGTGGCCGCCAGCATCCAGATGGTGGACATCGTGGCGATCGGCGTCGTCCTGCTGCTCTGGACCTTGTTGGTCACGCTGGCCATCGGCGCCTTCATCGTGATGGTGATGAAAGGGCCGGCGTATGTGGCCGACGGGTATCCGCTGGTGGAGTCGGACCAGCCGCTGGACGGTCCACGCAGGCCCTGAAGGCTTGTCACACACAGGCCCATGAGACAATCACGCCCTCTTGCAGGCTGATCATTGGACCTCGCCTGCCGCTCTCCCCACAGCCTCTGGACACACACCATGAACCGCTGCCCAACCGCCATCAACACCGGCCTGCTCGCTGCGCTGTTGATCACCCTGCCCTTCACAGCACAGGCCCAATCGGGCACGCGCGACTTCCCCGCCAAAGCCTTGCGTGGCACGTTGGTGGTGGTCCAGCCGCCAAACGTGACCATGGACGACCGCGCCGCCCGGCTCTCGCCCGGCGCGCGCATCTACAACACCAACAATTCCTTGGTGATGTCGTCTTCTCTGCTCAACAAGGAAGTGGTGGTGAACTACACGGTGGACCTGCGCGACCAGATCCAGAATGTGTGGATCCTCACCGAGGCCGAGGCCAAGGAAAAGCGCGCCGGCTTCGGCGTGCAACGCAACTTCGTGTTTGAGTCGATGCAACCCCAGCCGGCCGCCAAGTCCAACTGACGCCGCACCACCGCAGGCCGCATCGGCTTGCGTTCAAACCCCGCCATCCCCCCAGTGCGCCCAGCGCAGGCACCGACTTTTTAGAACCGGTGCCACAGGAGCTTTCCATGAGCAAAAAAGTCTTCATCAAGACCTTCGGCTGCCAGATGAACGAATACGACTCGGACAAGATGGCCGACGTGATGCACGCTGCGCAAGGCTACGAGCCCACGCAGGATGTGGAAG
>JANPKR010000076.1:0-1806 GCA_031426175.1 Hydrogenophaga sp.
CTGCGCCATGTCGATGATGCGTTTGCTGATGCCGCCCGAGTTCATGAGCTCACCCGCGAGGATGAAGAAGGGCACGGCCAGCAGCGGGAAGCTGTCGACACCGGCCACCATGTTCTGGGCCAGCAGTTGTGTGTCCCAGAAGTCCATCACCCAGGCCATGGCGGCCCCGGTGAGCAACAAGGCAAACGCCATGTTCATGCCGATGCCCATGAGCACCACCATGCCGGCGATGAAGACCACAAAGGCCATGGCTTCAACGGTCATCGTCTTACTCCATCTCGGCCTGGTGACCCAGGTCCAGCGGCGTGCGCCGCACGATCTCGATCAGCACCATGAGGCCAATTGCCACCGAACACAGCAGCGCGGGCAGCGGCAGCAGCGCCACCGGGTAGCCCAGCACCACCGAGTGGCTGTCCATGCCCACCACCACCTGCTGCCAGGCACCACGGCCGAGCAGCACACAGGCCAGCAGCACCAGCAGACGGATCACCAGCGTGGCGGTGGCGAACAAGGCCGGCTTGTCGCGCAGCGCGCCCACGAGGCTGGTGAAGGCCATGTGCTGACCCAGCGGGTAAGCGGCGGTGGCGCCCAGGAACACCATCCACACGAACAGCAGGCGCGAGAGCTCTTCGGTGGCGTTGATGCCGCTGTTGAAACCGTAGCGCAACACCACGTTGCCCAGCACGCACAACACCATGCCCGCCAGGCAGAGCGCGAGCAGGGCTTCGGCGCCATGTTTCAACCATGCACCTGATTTCATGAGGGGTTCTCCAGGGTGGCAGGGGATGGCGTGGCGTGCACCCAGCGAACGACCGATGCGGTCAGTTGCTCCAGCGGCTCGGCGGCGTCCAGACGCAGCACACCGGGTTCAGAGCGAGGGTCCTCCAGCGCAGCGAACTGGCTGGCCACCAGGCTCACCGGAAACAGATGCGCCGGCCGCGCGGCCACGCGGGCACGCGCCTGGTCTTGCGTGAGGTCGAGAAACACAAAACGCAGGCCCGGCGCGGCAGCGCGCAGGCGCTCGCGGTAACGCTGCTTGAGCGCCGAGCAGGTCAGCACCACGCCTTGTGGGTGCGCCTGCAGTTGGGCGGCCAGCGTGTCGAGCCAGGTCGCGCGGTCCTCGTCGCTCAGCGGGGTGCCGCTTCGCATCTTGGTCACGTTGCCCTCGGAATGAAAGTCGTCGCCTTCGAGCAGCGGCAGGCCCAGCGACCCGGCACACAACTCGCCGAGGCTGGACTTGCCGCAACCGGCCACGCCCATGACGACGAGGAAGGTGTTTTCGGGCTGGTCTTTCATTTGGTAGCGCTGTCCCATTCGGGTAAAAAAGAGGCGAATCACCGGGGTGGCATCGCCTCTGTCGATTGGCTTGTTGCTCGGCAGAACAACTGGCGACGAGGGTAAATTCGGGTAGCACAAGCCTTTGGACAGCGCTATCCTAACGCCACGCGATCCGCAGCAAATACCGGGAAAACCCTTGGAACCGACCGAACGCAAGCGCCGCCACAGCGGACGCACCACCTTGAGCGACGTCGCGCTGGCCGCCGAAGTCAGCCCCATCACCGCGTCGCGCGCGCTGCGCGGCGAGCGGGGCGTGGCGGCCGAGCTGGTGGAGCGCGTCAAGCGCGCGGCCGAGCAGCTCGGCTACGTGCCCGACCCCGCCGCACGTGCCCTGGCCTCGCAGCGCAGCACGCAGGTGCCGGTGCTCGTGCCGCTGCTCTCCAACGCCCTGTTTGTCGACGTGCTCGAAGCCGTGCACCGCACGCTGCTGCCCCACGGCTACCAGCCCATGATCGGCGTGACCCACTA
>JANPKR010000077.1:0-3676 GCA_031426175.1 Hydrogenophaga sp.
TAGTTGCCCTGCATCTCGCGCACACCATGCACCGCCACGTGGTCAAAGCCGCAGTGTTTGAGGTCGCTGATGAGCTGGCGCCGGCCCACCTGGTCTCCGCCCTCGCTGCTGAGCAAGCGGGGGATGCGGCCGCCGCGCAGCCAGTCGTCTACCAGGCGGGGCATCAGGCCGTCGGTGCGATCGGTCACCTGGTTCTCCACCCGCTCGCTGGTCACACCATTGGAAAAACATTCCACCCGCAGTTGCATTCGCTCGAGGTCGCCGTGCGCGCACCACAGCGACTCGTGGGCGATGAAGCCTTGCAAGGCGCCCTGCGCCCACAAGAAAAACTGCGCGCGGGTCTGGACCTCCAGCGCACGCTCCATGGTCATGAGCAAGTGCTCAAGGTCGCTGGCGTTCAATCGGACAAACGATGCATTCGTTCTCATGAGGCTCCTCCGGTGGCGGTGTTGTTGTCGGTCGGTATGACAGGGGCTGTGGCGGGTGCGGCTTCAAACACCCACTGGCTGTACGCGGTGGTGCCGCTCAGCGAAGCGTCTTGCGGCTCGTGCGCGTTGCGCAGTGGCTCGCCGCTGTGGCGGGTGTGGATGCCGGTGATGCGCCCGCCGGGTTTGACCAGCACCCAATCGGTGCTGTTGGTCATGGGGTCGCGCCAGAGCCGGCGCAGGTGTGGCACGGGTGTTGGAAAGCGCTTGTCCTGCAGCAGGTCGTCCAGCGAAGCCGGGGTGTTGGGTGAGCCGTCGGGGCTGCGGTCGCGGTACGAAGCCAGCGCCAGCCGAAACTGCTGGCCCACGAACAGCAACTGGGCTTCCTTCTCGCGCTGCGAGGCGGTGCGCCAGACTTCGCCCGCACTGGCCAGCGTGATGCCCATGGCTGCGATGGCAAACAGCACCATGAGGTAACCGAAGCCACCCTGGCGGGAACGGCTTGTCGAGAGGCCTCGAACCTGACGCTCACCACTGGTCATAGGTCTTGCCCTCCTGCACCGCGCCGCTGCGCAGGTCCCACACACCGCTGGTGACTTCGGCCGCCTCGCCCAGCCCGCTGCTGGGTGGCGGCAGCAGCGTCCAGGTGTCGTTGCTGTCGGTGATCGGGTCGGTGGGCAGGCTGCGCAGGTAGCGCTTGTCCACCAGTTCGTCGAGCGTGGCGGGATAACGGTCGTTGTCGGCCGCAAATTTGTCGATGGCGTCGCGCGTCACGGCCAGGGTTTCGCGCAGCGCCGTCTCTTTGGCGCGGTCGAGGTGCGCAAAGTAGCGTGGCGTGGCAATGGTGAGCAGCGTGGCAATGATGGCCATGACCACCATGAGTTCGATGAGGGTGAAACCGCGGATCTTGTTCATGGTCACCATTCGCGGTAGGGCTGGCCGTTGAGGCCGGTGCGCCCCGATCGGGAGTACACGTCGTACACGTCCTCGCCTTGGGCGGGTGCATCGGGTGGGCTGCTGTAAGCGCGCAGTCCCCAAGTCTCGGCGGCGCTCAGGCTTCGGTCCGCATTGAACGGGTCGCGCGGCAGACGGCGCAAGAAGTAGATGCGCGCGGTGGTGGGGCTCTTGGCATCGCTCACCCCATCCACCAGCTCGCTCAAGCTGCGTGGATACCCACTGCCGCCGGTGCGCGCGAGCACCCGGCCCTCAATGGTGGCGCGCTTGTGCGCATCGAGTGCGCCGCGGATCTGGCGCAGCGCGGTGCGCAGCTCGTGCTCCTTGGCCCGCTGCACATTCAGCTCCACCAGCGGCACCGCCACCGAGGCCAGCACGGCCACGATGGCCACGGTGACCACCAGTTCAATGAGCGTGAAGCCACGGGCCCGGTGTTTCATGGCGCCTGCCCTGAGGGACGTGCGGGCACGAGCGGGGCCACCGGCGTGAGCGTGACCGATGACGGGGGTTCGGTGGCAGCCGCGGGTGCTGCGGGCACGGCGGGTGGCTGCGGCGCGGGAGCGGCCGCGCCATCAGCGGGCACGGCGCGCCCCTCGTTGGCGGATGCCGGGCTGGCGTCGGCCGCGGCATCGGGCGCCACGGTGCTGTCGGGGTTTTGCGCTGCGGACGGCGCGCCCGGCGGGCGCGGCGCAGGGCGCGACCCTGCGGCGCCGCTGGACATGGAGAGGGTGCGCGGTGCTGCGCGCTTGAGCTGGATCGGTGGTGCGCCCACGTCGGCCTCGGAACCCGCTGGCTCATTGACGGCGTTGGCGTCGGGCCGGGCCACGTTGCGCACGATGCGCGGCGTGATGAGCAGCACGATCTCGGTCTTGCTGTTGTTGTCGCGGGTGCTGGAGAACAGTCGCCCCAAGGTGGGAATGTCGCCCAGGCCCGGCAGGCGGTTGGCGCTGCTGCGTTCCTCGTCGCTGATGAGGCCGGCCAGCACCTGCGTTTCACCATCGCGCAGGCGCAGCACCGTCGCGGCGCTGCGTGTGCCGATCTGGTAAGCCAATGAACCCGCCGGTCCGGTGACTTCGCGGGTGACCGAACTCACCTCCATCTGCACCTTGATGCCGACCTCGTCGTCCAGGTAGACATTGGGTTCCACATCGAGTTTGAGGCCCACGTCGAGGTAGGAAACCGAAGAGGACACCCCCACGTTGGCGGTGGAGGTTGTGGTGAACACCGGCAGCTTGTCGCCGATGTGAATCTTTGCCTTCTCGCGGTTTTTCACGCGGATGCGCGGGTTGGCCAGCGTGTTGCCGTCGCCGGCCTCGCTGCGCAGGTTCAGCGTGAGCGCCGGGTTGGACACGAACGCGGTCAGGCCGCTTCGGTTGCGCAGGTCCACAAAGCCCTGGGCCAGCGTGCCGCCCAGCGTGGTGTTGCTCTGCGTCACGCCGTTGTTGACGATGGTGGTGTTGAGATCGGGTTGCAGGCGGCCATAGCCGATCTGGTCGGGGAAGCGGATGCCGAGCTCCTGCAGACGGCTGCGCGTGACCTCCAGCACCTCCACGTCCAGCATCACCTCGGGCTCGGCCATGTCCAGCGACTCGATCAGTTTCTCGGCCAGCCGCACTGCCTCGGCGGTGTCCTTGATGATCACCAGGTTGAGCTTCTCGTCCACGAAGATGTCGCGCGTTTTCACAAGCGTGCGGATCATGGTCTGCGCCTGCTTCACGTCGGTGTTGGCGAGGTAGAACGTGCGGGTGACAAGGTCCTTGTAGTCCCGTGCCTTCACCGGCGTGTCGGGGTAGATCATCAAGGTGTTGGCGTTGAGCAGCTTGCGTTCAAGCTGGTTGGTCGTGAGCACCAGCCCAATGACTTCCTCCACGCTCGCATCGCGCACGAAGATGGTCACGCGGGTGTCGGAGCGCACGTCCTTGTCGAACACGAAATTCACGCCCGAGGTGCGGGCGATCACATCGAACACCGACTTGATCGGCACGTCACGGAAGTCCAGCGTGATGGGCTTGGACAGGGCCGCGGTGAGTGCGGTCGGGGCCGCATCGGGGCGGGGTGCATCGGCCCGCAGCCGGGCCATCAGTCGGCGCGCTTCGGCCTGTGTGGGTGCCACAGACAGCACCTCGCGCAGCACGCGCTCCGCGCCCGCGCTGTCACCCTTGGCGAGCAGGGTGCGGGCCTGGGTCATGCGGGCGGCCACGCGGCGCTCGTTCTCCAGCGCGATCATGCCGTCGCGCACGCGCGGGTTGTTGGCGTCGATGCGGGTGGCGCGGTCGTAGAACACCTGCGCTTCGTCC